>DASRXY010000144.1:0-8586 GCA_035654035.1 Sphingobium sp.
GAACAGGCCCGGCGCGCGCCGTTATGGCCAGCGCCGCCAAACCCATGCCGTGCCGCCTACGCGCGGGGTCGACCGGGAGTCTCCCACCATCGTGCTCCTGCGCCGGCAGGAGCGCAGGGCCCAGCCGAACGCCATAGCTGCCCTCGACCCCTGCCGTCCCAGGAGCACAAGAAGTGCCATCCCCAACACCGGCTTTCGCCCGCCGGTCCATCGGCCTATAAGCCCGGCACGACCCATGGAGTCCCTCAATGTCCGAGCATAATCCCGGCCTGCGCCCCTGGCGCGACATCACCCGCCGTTCGTGCCGCCAGATCATGGTGGGCAACGTGCCGGTGGGCGGCGGCGCGCCGGTGACGGTGCAGACCATGACCAACACCCTCACCTCCGATGCGCGCGCGACCATCGACCAGATCCGCCGCTGCGAGGAGGCAGGTGTGGACCTGATTCGCGTCTCGTGCCCGGACGTGGAGTCGACCGCGGCGCTCAAGCAAATCGTGCGCGCGGCGCGCGTGCCGATCATCGCGGACATCCATTTCCACTACAAGCGCGCCCTCGAAGCCGCTGACGCCCGCGCCGCCTGCCTGCGCATCAATCCGGGCAACATAGGCTCGGCCGCGCGCGTCAAGGAAGTGGTGGACGCCGCCAAGGCCAATGGCTGCGCGATCCGCATCGGCGTCAATGCCGGCAGCCTTGAGAAGCACCTGCTGGAGAAATATGCCGAGCCCTGCCCGGAAGCGCTGGTGGAAAGCGCGCTCGACCATATCAAGCTGCTCCAGGACCAGGATTTCCACGATTATAAGGTCGCGGTGAAGGCCAGCGACGTGTTCCTCGCCGTCGCGGCCTATATGCAGCTTGCCGATGCGGTCGATTGTCCGCTGCACCTCGGCATTACCGAGGCTGGCGGGCTCATCGGCGGCACCGTCAAGAGCGCCATTGGCATCGGCAATCTGCTCTGGGCCGGCATTGGCGACACCATCCGCGTCTCCCTCTCCGCCGAGCCGGAGGAGGAAGTGCGCGTGGGCTACGAGATCCTGAAGGCACTCGGCATCCGCACGCGCGGGGTGCGCGTCGTCTCCTGCCCGAGCTGCGCGCGGCAGGGCTTCGACGTGATCCGCACCGTGCAGGCCTTGGAGGAGCGCCTCCAGCACATCAACACGCCGCTTTCGCTGTCCGTGCTCGGCTGCGTGGTGAATGGGCCCGGCGAAGCGCGCGAGACCGACATCGGCATCACAGGCGGCGGCCACGGCAAGCATATGGTCTATCTCTCCGGCGTCACCGATCATCATGTGCAGGATGCCGACATGATCGACCATATCGTCCAGCTGGTCGAGGCCAAGGCGGCGGAGATCGAGGCGGCCGGCAACGGCCCGGCCTCGGTCGCGGCGGAGTAGCGCACGCGAATATTCTGCCGGCCCCAATCGGGTACGGCCTGCCCTGTCCAACAATGATGGCTCTACCGGATCCCGGTATCCTCCGGTCGGTCTTGGCTCCACCCATAACGCCGGGAGCGGCCCGAGCGCATGCGCCCTCCCCTGCGGAAATCGGCGCGCAAATGCGCTTTTGTAACGTTACGCTCTCTCCACCCGAACGGTAAATAACTTGGTCGCCCCGCCGCCCGTGCCCAAGGCGGCATCGACGAAGGCAACTTCGAACGAACCGTCGCGTCAAGGCCAAGTTCAGCCGCCATGCGCCAGGATCTCACCGGGTCGGGCCCCCGGCGAATCCCCGCATCGGCCAGCCTCTCTGGCGCCGACGGTAGAGCGGGGCCGCACCGAAGGCGGGCCGGCCGGGACACGGCGTCGTGCCGGCCGCCCCCAGGCCGGAGCGCGGCAGTCCCCGTCTTTACGGCAGGCCCGGAAGGATAAAAACAATGTTATTGGGACAGATTTCACGCTTTGCCTTCGTGGCCGCACTGGCCGGCGCCGCGACCGCACCGGCCTTCGCCGACGAGGCAGACGACGCCATCGTCATCACAGGCCAGAGCCTGGAGGAGACGCTGCCGCAGGAGCTCTCGCGCTACGGCAATGATCTTACCGTCATCGAGGAGCGGCAGATCAAGGAGCAGGGCGCGCTCGACGTCGCCCGCGCGCTGGAAGCGGTGCCGGGCCTCTACATCCGTTCACGCAACGGCCCATTCAGCTATGTCGACGTAGCGCTCCAAGGCTCACGCACGCAGGACGTGCTCTGGACCATGGACGGCATTCGCCTCAACAATCGCCTCTATGGCGGCACATCGCCCAACGACACGCTGCCCGCCAGCATGATCGAGCGGATCGAGGTGCTCAAGGGCGGCGAAAGCCTGTTTTACGGCACGCAGGCTTCGGCCGGCATCATCAATGTGGTGACGCGCGGTTTCACCAACGACTTTAACGGGCAGATCAACGCCAGCGTGGACAATTACGCGACAACGAGCCTCGACGGCTATGTGCGCGGGGCGCTCGGCGATCACCGCTTCGTCGCCTATGCCTCGCACAATCAGGCGGAGGGCTATCGGACCTTCAGCACCTCCCAGCCGAGCCTCACCGACAAGCATTATGGATATGACGTTTGGTCGGTCGGCCTCAAATATCAGTATGAGTTGGTGCCGGACCTCGTCCTCAACGCGCAATATCAGCATACCAAGGCCGATCTCGACAATCTTTCGGTCACCCGCATCCGCGAGAGCCGCAATGACCGCAACGAGGAAATCGCCAGCGTCCGCCTGGATTATACCGGCAACGACACGGTGCAGTTCTTCCTCAAGGGCTATTTCCACGACTGGAAGACGGCCTATGTGCAGATCCGCAACCCGGTGCCCGCCGGCCCACCCGAGGTGGTCTACCCGGCCGGCACCTTCTGGGGCTATCAGGATTATGGTGCCAGCGCGGTGATGAAGCTGCATCTCCACCCCGGCCTCGAATATCTGGTCGGCTATGATTTCCAGAGCTTCAACGGCCGCGACGATGTGCTGCTCATCAGCAATCTCGACGAGAAGGTGCATGCCGGCGTCTTCCAGTTGCGCACCACCGACGAACTTTCCCGCGACGGTCATTTCGCCGCGGGGCTGCGCTACAACAAGACCGGCAGCGCGGAGAAGACGATCTGGAACGCGAGCGGTCGCTATGCGTTCAGCCCCGCTCTCTATGTCGAGGCCAATGGCGGCACGTCTTTCCTGCTGCCCGACGCCTCGCAGCTGTATGGCGCCGATCCGTGCTGCGAACTGGGCAATCCCAATCTCAAGCCGGAGGAAAGCCTCAACCTCAATGTCTCGCTGGGCGGCACCATCCCGCTTGGCGCCGGCGCTCTGCGCTGGAAGGGTACTTATTTCAACCGCCGCATCAATAATCTGATCGACTATGATTATCCCGACGATCCCGCTTATCCGAACGGCACCTACATCAATGTCGACCAGCAAGTGAAGGCGCAGGGCGCGGAACTGGGCTTCGGCCTCTCTTTCCCCAGCGGTTGGGCGTTCGACGCCAGCTATACCTGGTCGCGCGTGCGCAACCATGGCGCCACCCTCCAGCGCGATCGCAATCCCGAGCAATTTGCCCGGAACACGTTGGCCTACCGCCCGCATGACAAGCCCTTCGGCGCCAGCCTCTCGGTCAGCTGGGTCGGCGATGTCTACGCGACGCCCGCCGGCTTTAGCCGCCGTAACTACGGCAATTATGCGCTGGTGGACCTGGCGAGCTATTTCTACCTCGATCAGGCGCGCACCCACCGGCTCGGCGTGACCGTGGAGAATCTGTTCGACAAGGAGTATGCCACGCGCGGCTGGCAATCAGCCATCACCGATGCGGGCTCGCTGGACGGCAGCAACAGCCGCTTCCTCTACTATGCGCGCGGCGTGCCGCTCACCGCGCGGATCAGCTATGGCATAAGCTTCTGACGCCATGCTGAAGCCGGTCCTCTTCCTGCATCGATGGCTCGGCATCGTCGTCGGGCTGCTCATGACGGTCTGGTGTCTCTCCGGATTCGTCATGATGTATGTGGACTATCCCCAGCTCACGCCCGCTGAGCAGCTGCGGGGCCTCGCGCCCCTGCAGATGCCGGCGGCGGCCGGACTGGAGCGGATCAAGCTACCGGACGACACGTCGATTTCTGCCGTCCGGGTGGAAATGCTGGCGGGGCGGCCGGTGCTGCATATCCAGCCTGCTGCTCCCGCCGAACCTGCCATCGCCCAGATGCGCACCATGCACACGGCCTATGATCTCGCCACCGGCGCGCCCCTCGAAAGCGTCGGCGCGGATCAGGCCGAGGCAGTGGCGCGCGGCTTCGGCACGCAGGCCGGCATCGCGGGCGACGTGCGCGCACTCAGCGAAACGGGCATGGATCAGTGGACCGTGCAGACCTACCGCCGCAACGCGCCGCTCTACCGCGCCGATTACGCGGACGCCGCGGGCACGCACATCTACGTCTCGGGCAAGACCGGCGAGGTGGTGCAGGATACCACCCGCTTCGAGCGCTTCTGGGGCTGGCTGGGCGCCGTGCCCCACTGGCTCTACCCGACCCTGCTGCGCCAGAATGGCGCACTCTGGACGCAAGTGGTCATCTGGACCTCGCTCATCGGCTGCTTCCTCACCGTCACCGGGATGTGGGTCGGGATTGCGCGGCTGCGCCGGCGGCAGGACGGGACGATCGGCTCGCCCTACAGCCGCCGCAAGCTCTGGTGGTGGCACCATATGTTCGGCCTGTTCTTCGGCATCCTGACGCTCACCTGGGTGGCGAGCGGCCTGCTTTCCATGAACCCTTGGGATGTGCTGGCGAGCGAGGCGGGCTTTACCGAACGCGAGGCGCTGACCGGCGGACCAATGCGCTGGGACGCGCTCTCGCAGGCGCTCGCTCAGGCCGACGCACTGCCGGCGGGCACGGTGCGGCTGGAGGCCGCGCCCTTCGGCGGGCAGCTTTTCCTCTCCGCCATCGATGCGCAGGGCGAAGCGACACGGCTCGACGCGCAGGGCCGTCCAGCGCCACTGGCGCAGGCGGAGCTCTCCAGCGCTCTGGCCTGGGCGCCGGGCATCGCGTCGCTGGAGCTGATGCGGAGCGAGGACGGCTATTATTACGCCCACAAGCAGCCCGTGCGGCTGCCGGTCTGGCGCGCCATCCTGACCGACAGCGAGCGCACCCGCCTCTATATCGACCCGCAGACCGGCCGCCTGTTGCGGGCGGTCGACAGCAATGGGCGCATCTATCGCTGGGCCATGCACGGGCTGCACAGCCTGGATCTGCCGGGCCTACGCAGCCGGCCGGTGTGGGACATCGTGGTGCTGCCGCTGCTGACCCTGGTCACATTGGTCTGCGCCACGGGCACGTGGATGGGCGTGGACAAGGTCCGCCGCGACCTGCGCAACGCACGCCGCCGCCGGCGTCAGCGCCGCACACCGCGCGCCGTCGCGCTCGGCGCCTGATCCGCGCGCGCCGGTCGGCACGCAGGACCAGGCGCTCAGTCGCGCCAGTAGTTGTTGGCGGCCGCCACAGTCTGGAAATGCACGGCGATCACCTGCGAGGACGCAATGAGCTGGGCAGTATCCTGCGCATAACTCGCCCGCAGCTTGTCGCGCATCTCGGCAGAGGGCTGGGTGAGCTTGACGCCCACGCGCGCCAGCTTGGCGGCGAGGTCGAAGCCCTCCTGTGGCGTGGCGGTCTTAAGCGAGGGAAGCCAGACGTCGGCCATGGTCGATCCTTTCTGCATGAGCAAGACGCGGGGCGGACCCGCTCAGCGCAATGATTTGAGATAGGCGATAACAGCGGCGCGCTTGGCATCGTCCTTGAGACCGGCAAAGGCCATGCGCGTGCCCGGCACCACGGCTTGCGGCGCCTTGAGATAGCGGTCCAGTGTCGCATCATCCCAGACGAGGCCAGAGGCCTTCATCGCCGGGCTGAACGAGAAGCCGGGAATCTCCCCCGCCTTAGTGCCATAGACGCCGACCAGCGACGGCCCGATGCCATGCTTGCCAGGCTCGGTCGAATGGCAGGCTTGGCATTGGGCAAAGGCCACCGGCGGAGTCGCCGCGGTGGCGGCGGCCGATGTGGCCACCGGAGCGGGCTCAGCGACGGCGTTTTCCGGCGGTGGCGAGACGGGTGGCGGCGCCTCAGGCGTAACAACGGGCGGAGCAGAGGTCTGGTCCGCGTCCTGGCTGTGGTCGGGGGTGCCGCCGCCGCAGGCCGAGAGAAGGAGAGGAAGCGTGCCGAGGCACGCGAGGGCCATGATCTTGCGCATTGTCATTCTCCTTGCCGAAAAAGTGGTCGGCGGGGCCGAACGGTTCCCGAATCGCGGACATGAGGGGGAGCGCGGAAGCCGGAACGGGTGGAGAGGTCGCCCGCAGCCGCCTCCCGCGCTCATGCGACCGCCCCCGACGAATGGAGCGGCCACCGGTGAAGGCCGGGTGCCGTTGCCCCGGCTCGCGATTAGGCCCGTGGCGCAGCGGCGGCGCCCACCGGGCCCGTGCGGAGCGCCAGGCGATGCAGCAGGGCATTGAAATGCCGCCATTGCGCCTGCGCCTCCGGCTCCTGGCGCAGCGCAGCGCAGGCGCGGGCGGCGAGGCGGCAGGCTGACTCCGGCTCGCCCGCGTCAGCCAGCGCCCGCAGGCCGGCGAGAAGCGTGTCGCATAGCGTCGGCAGTGTCGTCGAAGCCAGGCCTGCCCCAACGGTACGTGCCACTATGCTCATGTCGCGTTCCACGCCGGCCGATCCGCTCAGGCCGCCTGAGCGCGCTTGCCGATTTCGACGCGCCAGACCTGCGGCCCGGATTCGAGATAGCTCCAGGAGAACTGGCCAGGATATTCCGCATCGAGCTGATAATAGAGCGGCTTGGGATCATGGTCGTTCACCAGAATGAACGCCGCGCCCGGTTCGAGCGCATCGACAAGCGCGAAGATCTTGGCGTGCCGCTGGGCGGGCACGAGGCTGCGGACATCGACGACGGTCGTGTTGGCGGATGCTTCCCCCATGGTCATTCTCCTCGGTTCGAGACGGATCTCGGTCACGTCGCCACCCGGGCCATCGGCTTCGCCGGCGTCCGGCGGCGGCCTAAAACTGATCCGCCCTAAAAGATGCATTGTCAATATATCTTTAGGGCGCCTGTCGAAAGCGGCTCCTCCCGTGGCCTGTCGTCACCAGTCTCACGCGCCAATGCCCAGATGCGCCTTGGCCTTGGGCGACATCATATCGGGCGTCCAGGGTGGCTCATATGTAAGGTCCACCGTCACCGACTCGACGCCGAGCGCGGATTCCACCGCGTCGCCCGCGCCGTTGCGCAGATAGTCAGTCGCAGGGCAGCCGCGCGTCGTGGTCGTCATCGTCACATGCACGGCGCCTCCGTCGATCTCCACGCGGTAGATCAGACCCAGGTCCACGATGTTATAGCCTAGCTCCGGGTCGATGACGCGGCGCAACGCCGCCATCACGATCTCAGCAAGGCCCTCTTCCTCCTCCTGTTCGGCCGCGCTCATGAGGTCGCCTCCCCACCGCCGGCGCCGATTCGCACCCGGATCCGATAGGTCGTCCCATCCTCCTCAAAGCCGCCACGCCAGGCATGACCGCGCTTGGCCAGTTCCGGCAGCAGGAACATGGGCTCGCGGCAGAGCAGCGCTTCGAGCACCTCGCCGGCCTGCATCGTCTCCGTCGCGGCAAGGATGCGCACCATCGGCTCGGGCGGATCGAGATCGCGATTGTCCATGGCGTGCGCCGGGGCCGGCCATGCCGCGCCATCATCGCCCGCTGGCGGGGCGTCTGCCGCCCCGGATGCTTCACCGGCGGGCGAGAACAGCACTTCCCAATCGCCTTCTCCGATTTCCCGCGCCTCATGCGTGAAACCCTTGGAACCCAGCACATGGAAGAGCGGCACCGGCTTGAACGTCGCCAGCAGCCGCAGGCCCTGGCCCGGCGCCAGCGCGTTCACCGCCACCATGATCTCGCCGAACGGCTCGCCGCCCGCGCGCAGTGTCGGGCGCACATCCACATCCACGAATGTCCCTGTCATTGCCGTTTCCTTCTCAATGCTGCTTCACCATGGAAAAGAGGAGCCGGGGCCGCCGCGTACCGTCCGGCAGCGCTGCGACGCGGCGTACATCGTCCAGCCGGCGGATGCGCGCCAACTCGGCCGCGATGGCGCCGGTCGCAACCAGCATCGCCGCTGCCGCCATGCGCGCCAGCATCGGCATGTCGGCGAGGAGCGCCAGCACGGCGATGTCGACGGCGCCGAAATAGAGCAGGAACCAGCGCCGCGCGCGCGGCTCTGCTACCAAGTCCTGCACGCGCGGCGCATCCACTTTGCCCAGCACCGGCCCATAGCATTCCAGCCAGGTGAGGAAGGCGACGATCTTGTAGAGCTTGGCGAGGCCCAGCCCGCTCAGCCAGCCGAACGCCGCTAAAAAGACAAGCGCGCCGACATGGTGCCCGAGTGTGCCACTCGCTGTCAGGAGCACCGCAAGCAGTGTGGCGGCCGCCAGATGAGCGAGCGCCACCGCTGCCATGCGGCTGTTTAGCTCGATGAGGCGCCGCTTGCGCTCCCGATAGACGCGCAGCATGTCGCGTCCATAGAGCGCCAGCGCGGCGAGGCCGAGCACCCCGCCCGCGAGCAACGCCCAGCCCGGCCCGCGTCCT
>DASRXY010000145.1:0-5573 GCA_035654035.1 Sphingobium sp.
GAGTCTCGCGCGCAAGGCGTCGGCGCTACGCGGCTTCTTCGGCTTTCTGGAGGCCGAAGGCATCCGCGCCGATAATCCCTCCGCCGCCCTGCCGCGCCCCGTCGCCCGCCGGCCGCTGCCCAAGGTGCTGAGCCATGCCGATGTGGACGCGCTGTTCGCCGCGCTTCAGGCGCGCGCCGAGCGCGATCCGCCCGATCCGCGCGACCTGCGTCTCGCCGCACTCATCGAACTGCTCTACGGCTCGGGCCTGCGCGCGACCGAGCTGGTCTCGCTGCCGCTGCGCGCGCTCGCCACGGACCGGCCCTATCTTATCCTGCGGGGCAAGGGCGGGCGCGAGCGGCTGGTGCCGATCTCGGACCGGGCGCGCGCCGCCATCGCGACGTGGCGCGTCCATGTGCCGCCGGACAGCCCCTGGCTCTTCCCCTCGGGCAAAAGCCATCTCAGCCGGGTGCGCCTGTTCCAGCTCGTTCGCGCGCTGGCCGGCGAGGCGGGGATCGACCCCACGCGGATCAGCCCGCATGTGCTGCGCCATGCCTTCGCCACGCATCTGCTGGAGGGCGGCGCGGACCTGCGCGCCTTGCAGGCGATGCTGGGCCATGCCGACATCGCGACCACGCAAATCTACACCCATGTCGACGCCAGTCGGCTCGTCGCGCTGGTCAATGCGCGCCATCCGCTCGTTGACCTCAAGGCGAGGGGAGCTTAACGCCACGCCGATGATCTCTTATCTTGACTTCGAAAAGCCCGTCGCCGCGCTCCAGGCGCGCATCGACGAGTTGCGCGAGACGGCCGACAGCGGCTCGATCGACATCGACGCCGAAATCGAGAAGCTCCAGCAGCGCTCGACGACGATGCTGGCGGACCTCTACACCAAGCTCACGCCGTGGCAGAAGACGCAGGTGGCGCGCCATCCGCAGCGCCCGCATTTTCGCGATTTCGTGGCCGGCATGTGCTCGGACTTCACGCCGCTGGCCGGCGACCGCGCCTTTGGCGACGATCAGGCGATTTTGGGCGGCTTCGCGACCATCGCGGGGCAGAAGGTCATGTTGATCGGCCATGAGCGCGGCCACGACACCGCCTCGCGCGTGAAGCATAATTTCGGCATGGGTATGCCGGAGGGCTATCGCAAGGCCATCCGCCTTATGGAACTGGCGGATCGCTTTTGCCTGCCGGTGGTGACGTTGGTCGATACGTCCGGCGCATTCCCGGGCGTGCAGGCGGAAGAGCGCGGCCAGGCCGAGGCCATTGCACGCGGCACCGAGGCGTGCCTGGCGCTCGGCGTGCCGATGGTCGCGGCCGTGGTCGGCGAGGGCGGCTCGGGCGGCGCCATCGCGCTTGCGGCAGGCAACCGCGTGCTGATGTTCGAGCATGCCATCTATTCGGTGATTTCGCCGGAAGGCTGCGCATCGATCCTGTGGCGTACGGCCGATAAGGCGGCGGACGCTGCGCAGGCCATGCAAGTTTCAGCCGCCCAGCTCTCCGCGCTCGGGGTCATCGACCGGATCGTGCCCGAGCCGGTGGGCGGCGCGCATCGCGACCCGGCCATGGCCATCGAAGCGCTCCGCAAGGCAATCATCGGCGAGTTGCGCGATCTGAGCGGCCTGAAGCCGGACCAGCTCCGCAAGCAGCGGGCCGACAAGTTCCTGGCGATGGGCGGCTAGGGCGGGCCCTTCTCTTCTCCCCTCGTTTGAAACCGCAATATGTGCGGGGCGCTCGGTGCCGCCCGGGGCTCGGGTTGGGAACAAAGCAACCCGCCGCGGCATTGCAATCGCATGTCCGCCGCGTATCTTTTTGCCGGAACAGAAAGGGATATGGGGATGAAGAAGATGGCTGTCCGCCCGGGCCTCATGCTGGCCGGAGTCGCGCTGTTCGCGGCGGTCGGCGGCGGGTTCGTGATCGCCAGCCAGAGCGCGGCGCAGTCGGCCCGCCAGATCCAGACGGCTACATCCATGAGCGCGGCCGAGAAGGCCGAAGGCGCCAAGGCGCACCCGCAGCTTCTCAATGAATTCGGCGGCCTCTACGAGGGACGGCAGGCGGCCTATGTCGCGCAGGTGGGTCGGCGCATCGCGACCCAGTCCAGCCTCTCCAGCCAGCAGAATGATTTCACCGTCAGCTTGCTCAACAGCTCGGTCAACAACGCCTTCGCCATTCCCGGCGGCTATGTCTATGTGACGCGCCAACTCCTCGGTCTGATGAACGACGAGGCAGAGCTGGCCGGCGTGCTCGGCCACGAGGTGGGCCATGTCGCCGCCCAGCACGGCAAGAAGCGGGAGAGCGCCGCGACTCGCAACACGATCCTGGGCGTGCTCGGGCAAGTGCTCGTCGGCCAGATCGCCGGTGACAGCGCGCTTGGCGGCCTGCTCCAGAAAGGCATCGGCACGGGCGCGCAGCTCCTCACGCTCAAATATTCGCGCACGCAGGAGTATGAAGCGGACGATCTGGGCATCCGCTATCTCGCCAAGGCCGGTTATGATCCAGCCGCGCTCTCCTCCATGCTGGCTTCGCTCGCCGCACAGACGGCGCTCGACAGCCGGACGAGCGGCAGCAACAGCAGTGTTCCGGAATGGGCGAGCACGCATCCCGATCCGGCGTCGCGCGTGCAGCGCGCGCTCTCCGCCGCCCGGGCCACGGGCTCGCGGGCAACCCAGCGCAACAAGGCCGTGTTCCTCGGCAATCTTGAAGGGCTGCTCTATGGCGACGATCCCGCCCACGGTGTTGTAGCGGGCGGCATGTTCCTGCACCCCGGCCTCAAGCTCAAGTTCTCGGTGCCGCAGGGCTATGCGGTGGACAATCAGGCCGATGCGGTGACGATTTCCGGTCAGTCCGTGCGTGCGCAGTTCAGCGGCGGGCGCTTCGACGGCAATCTGGACCGCTATGTGCAGAGCGTGTTCCAGCAGCTCGCAGGGCAGGGGAATGCGCCGGCCATCGCCACCCAACGCACCAGCATCAATGGCCTCACCGCCAGCTATGGCAGCGCGTCGATAAGCAATGCGCAGGGATCGCGTCTGTCGGCGACGGTGATTGCTTATGCGCTCGGCCCGTCGACCGCTTATCACTTCATTGTGGTGACGCCGCAGGGGCAGAGCATGGGGCCGCTGGTCACGACAGTGAACTCGCTGGCGCGCATGACGGATCAGGAAGCCGCGGCGGTAAAATCCCGCCGCATCCATCTGGTGACGGTGCGGGCAGGGGATACGCCCGCCAGCCTGGCGCAGCGAATGGCCTATGATGACAATCAGCTTGAGCGCTTCCTGGTGCTCAACGGCCTCAAGGCCAATGACAGGCTGACGCCCGGTAGTCAGGTAAAGCTGGTCACCTTCTGAGAAGGGAACGGACAAACAGAAAAGGCGGCCACGCCCAAGCGCGACCGCCTTTTCTTGCTATGAAGCCTTACGGCCCGGGCAATTAGCCGCCGGTGTTGCTGAGACCGTCCGACACGTTGTTGAACGTGGTCTTCAGGTTGCCGCCCAGCGACGTCATGGCGCCGATCGCGGCAACGGCGATCAGGGCAGCGATCAGGCCATATTCGATGGCCGTGGCGCCCTTGTTGTTCTTGATCATCTTGCGAATGAAGCTCATCTGTGGTCTCCTCAACTATATCCAGCACACCCAGCGACTGAAATCTCCAGCCAGCCTGGGAAAATTACGCCCCCAATCCTTATCAAATCGCTAAAACCGAATGCGCCTTGTCAACAAATCATGGTTGCTGATTGGTAACCTTGTCCGAAACATTGCTCCACATGCCGTTCGTCTTGGTCGCGACGTTCGAGAGCGCCGCGATCATGGCCAGCACGATCATCGCGATGATGAGGCCATATTCGACCGCCGTGGCGCCCTTTTCGGACGCGATCAGCTTGCGCCATTTGTGACTCACAATGCTTCCCCTGCGGCGTCCGACCGTGCAGGGCTTGTAAAAAGAAATGCCTTAACAAATTGTGGAATGAGATTCTCTCGATGACCTTAACGCCATTGACCGTCGTCGCCGCCGCTCTTGTGGACAGCCAGGGCCGCGTCTTCGTGCAGCAGCGGCCGGCCGGCAAAGCCATGGCGGGGCTGTGGGAGTTTCCAGGCGGCAAGGTGGAGTCCGGCGAGTCGCCCGAAGCGGCGCTCATTCGCGAGTTGCGCGAGGAACTGCTCATTGAGACGGAGACGGCCTGCCTTGCGCCCGCCACCTTCTCCACCGGGATGATCGGCGAGCGCCCGCTGCTCCTGTTGCTCTATGTCTGCCGCAAGTGGCGCGGCATGATCCAGCCGCAGGAGGCCGCCGGCACGCGCTGGGTCTCCACCGCGCAGATGTTTGCGCTCGACATGCCGCCGGCCGACCGGCCGCTGGTCGCCATGCTCGACGCGCTGCTGTAAGCTAGGTCAGCTCGACCGGGGCTTGAGCGCCTCCGCCAGCGACATCTTGGCGCTGCCGCGTCGCGCCGGCTGCGCCTGCGAGGGGTCGGGCCGCCAGCCGCTGCCGTGCAGGACGACGAAGCGTTCCGTCACGCGTCCGTCCGCGTCCGCCATATCCGTGAAGGCCTGCGCCGCGCGCGCCAGGCTGGCACGCGTGAGCGGCGGCGGCGCGGAGGCGAGGCACTGGTTGAGGCCCATGCCGCGCAGATCCGCCATCAGCGCAAAGAGTGAGCCATAGCGCACGTCGAGCGGCTGATGATCGGCCACTGGCATCGCGAAGCCGGCGCGGTACAGCAGATCGCCCAGCGCGCGCACATCCACCTGCGGGTGGAGCCGCTGGGCCGGCCGCTCGCCGTCGCCTTCCAGCAGTGCGGCGCGCAGGCGCGGCAGCGATCCGGCGCCCAGGAAGCTCAGCAGCAGCAGCCCGTCCGGCACCAGCGCCTGCTTCATGGCGATCAGCGCGCCGGGCAGATCGTTGATGCTCTCCAGCGTGCCCACGCACAAAATGAGATCGAAGCGCGCCTCGCCATAAGGCAGGGCATCCTCGCGGACCTGGTCGCCGCCGGCCGCGCGTGCGAATATGGCGCCCGGATCGGCGCAGGTCACCGCCATTCCGAGCATGCGCAGCGCGGCGGGCAGGTGGTCGTCCGGGCAGCCGATGACGAGCGCGCGGGAAAAGGCGCGCGAGACGTCGCCCAGGCGCTCCAGCACGTCCTCGACCATGGCGGCATGGAGGAAATCATGAGCCGCGAAGGTGCGCGCCGCCCGGTCGCGCCGCAGCGCCCGGCGATGTTCGTCGAAAATAAGGGGAACGTCTGAGCTGGTCATGAACCGGGCTTGTGCCCCCGGACGCCGCATGGAACAAGCAGGATATGACGGGGGTGGAGCGGACATGGGGGGCGAGGCTGACCGGCGCGTCGCGCCTTGCGCGCCCGCTCGTCATGCCACTGCTGGATTATGCGCTGCCGCCCCGTTGCCCGGCCTGCGGGGAAATCACCAGCACGCCGGACGCCTTCTGCGCGGCGTGCTGGCAGACCATCGACTTCATCGGCGCTCCACTGTGCGACACCTGCGGGGTCGAGCTGCCCGCCATCGCGACGGGCGAGCCGATCCAGTGCGGCGCCTGCCTGGCCGATCCACCGCCCTTCGCGCGCGCCCGTGCGGTGATGCGCTAT
>DASRXY010000146.1:0-4091 GCA_035654035.1 Sphingobium sp.
CCCTGCTCGGGCACGCAGATGCTGTCCGTGCAGGCGAGCCAGCGCGCCTCGCCGCTGATCGGCAGCACCTGTCCCGGCCGCGCGTCGGCGGGCACCGTCAGATCGAAGAGCAGCGCATAATCATGCTCATAGACATGATTCATCAGCCCCGCGATGAGCAGGCGCTGCGGCACCGGATAACGAAACGGACCGGCGGTGGCACCGCCTGGCAGCGTCCAGTCGATGGTGAGGCCGAGGCCGGCATCGCCAGGATTGTCCCAATAGCCGTGCCAGCCCTTGTCCGGCTGCATGAGGAGCGCCAGCGTGACCCGCGAGCCGGGAGCAGGGCGCAGGGTTTCCGCCGCCAGCGAGGCGCGGATGTGCGCCGGTCCACCGCCCAGCGGCTGCGCCTGTGCGGCCGGCGCTGCGAACAGCACGAGCAGCGCCAGCAGAAGGGCTCCGAACGCAGAGCTGAGTGCGCGTATTGGCGACGAGAGAGGGATTGATCCGGCCACGGATCGATCATTTAGGCGCCCGACGCGCGGTTCCAAAGGAGAATCTGGCCCCGGCCTGTCTGGCGGCGATCCTGGCACGCCGCTCACGCCAGTGGCCGGCGTCGTTTTCTTTCGCAGGCGCTCTCCCCCGGTCGGTGCACGGGGCGGTTGCCCGCTCCTCGGGGGCTCGCTAAGCCTCTCCCCGCTGACCAAAATATCCGGCACAGGCGATGCCAAGGGAGAGGGAGAGACAATGAGCGGCAAAATCGTGATTACCGGGGCCTCGGGTCAATATGGGCGGCTCGCCACGGACATGCTCATTGACAAGGGCCTTGCCGACCGGCTCATCCTCATCACGCGCACGCCCGCCAAGCTCGCCGACCGCACCGCACAAGGCTGCGACGTGCGCTACGGCGATTTCGACAAGCCCGAGACGCTGACGCAGGCCGTGCGCGGCGCGGAGAAGATGCTGCTCATCTCCGGTACGCGCGTCGGCGCGCGTGTGGTGCAGCACAAGGCGGCCATCGACGCGGCGGCGGCCGCGGGCGTGCAGCACATTCTCTACACCAGCTTCATTGGCATCGACGATCCGGCCAACCCGGCCGAAGTGCGCCACGACCATATCGAGACGGAAAATCTCATGCGCGCCTCAGGCATGGCCTGGACGATGCTGCGCGACGCCCATTATGCCGACGCCATGATCCTGATGGCTGGGCCCAATGTGATGGCGGCCGGCAAATGGTTCTCCAACAGCGGCGACGGCCGCGAGGCGATGGTCTGGCGCGACGATTGCGTGGCCTGCGCCGTCGCGGTGCTCACCGGCACGGGCCATGAAGGCAAGATCTACAACATCACCGGCCCGGACCTGCAAAGCTTCGACGAGGTCGCCGCGATTCTGAGCGAAGTGACGGGCTGCCCCGTCGAGCATGTGAAAGTGGACGACGCGGGCCAATATGCGATGTTCGACGCCATGGGCATCCCGCGCCGCCCCGTCGACGACCAGAGCGTGAAGGGCATCCCCTGGAACAGCGACGACATGGTGAGCTTCGGCCGCGCCATCCGCGAGGGCTTCCTCGCCATCCGCACCGACGATGTGGAATCGCTCACTGGCCGCCCCGCCCGCTCGGTGCGCCAGATGATCGAGGAGAACAAGGAGATGCTGATCGCGGCGGCCAAGGGCGGGACGGCTTAGGTCGAGGCCATTCTCCTCCATTGTCCGCTCCCCGTCATTCCCGCGTCCGCGGGACTCTCGCCCCAACCGCCCCAGGATGCCCGCACCACCTGACGTTCCCACATTCGCGGGCATGACGAAGATCATAAGCCCCTGCCCAAGGCGGAAAAGAAAGGACCACAGCCATGAACCGCGCCGCCTATGACCGCTATCTCGCAGCCTTCAACGCCAAGGATTACGACGCCGTCTGCGATTTCTATGCCGAGCCCATGGCCATGCGCTTCTTCGGTGTCTCGCTGACCTCGCGCGAGGACATGAAGCGCTTCTACCGCTTCCTCCACACTTATGTGCTGGAGAGCGTACGCGTGCTCAACTTTGCGGCATCCGACACGCTCGCCGCCGTGGACGCCATCGTGCGCGTGGAAGGCCTCGCCGATCTCGACCGCGCGACCCTCGATGCAAACGGTGCGAGTGGCCTCTTCCCCATCCGCAAGGGCGAAGTGCAGGAGATGCGGCAGTTCATCTTCTACACCCTGCGCGACGGGCGTATCGCCAATGTGGAATGCGCGCTGATGCCGCTGCCGGGCCAGGGCGGATAGAAGGAACTCAGGCGGAAAGCCGTCGGGCGTCCTCTTGATCATCATGCAAACGGCCGGCGCGAAGATCCGCACCGGCCGTTTGCCTATATCGCTTGTCGGCACCGCAAGACGGCGAGCCAGATGCTCAGGCCGCCTGGGCAATTCCTGCGCTGGGTGCAGGCGCGGCTTCCGGCACCGGCTGCGCTTCCGCTGCCGGAGCGGGCGCTGCGGCCTCGAGCGTCTCGGTGGCGGCCGCGCGGTTCGGGTAGAGCAGGCGCGAGACCAGCACCAGCAGGCCGAGGCCCGCATAGATCGCGATCGCGGCCTTGATGTTGAAGATCACCAGTGCGGCGACCCCAACGCGGAACCAGGTGGGGCTGATGCCGAGATCCTCGCCCAGCGCCTGGCAGATGCCGAACATGGTATCGGAGCGGGCAAGGAGGGAATTGCGAAAGAACTGCATGGTCTTGCTCCAGTCTGGGGGCCGACTCCTGCGGTCGCCGCCTTGGTCATGGCATTGCACGGGGCGTGCCAGTTACGGCTTAACCGCGGATTTCCGCCAGTTCCCGATGGATGACGCCGCCCTTCTTCCGATCGACCGACGCAAAAACACCCATATGTTAGGACTCAGCCCTATATGCGCGGGATCTTTCCGTAATGTTTCAGCCCTGAAAATTGCGGCGCAGCCATCCCCGATTTATGCTGCACCGCGTCATTTAGGGAACAGGCGAGGCGCCGCAAGGGACGAGCGGAACTTTTTTGCGAGGCTGGCGCAAAAACGTCGATGCCGGGCTCGATAAGCTCAAAGCACCGGCGTGCTCATGCGAAGGCAGGAGCGCAACCCCACCGGCGGGCATCGCCGCTTTGGGCTTCTGTCTTCGCAGGAGCACAACCATGGAAGGCAGAGGGTCGAGAAGCCGCCGCCTTCAGGTCAGCGCATAATAGCGGACGAAATTGCCGTCGGGCTTGCGTTCGCCCACGCCGATGAAGACGTGGCGCGTCATCCAGTCATATTTGCCCTTGCTCGTCTCGAAAGTCGGCTGGGCGCGCAGATAATAATCTTCGTGCGCCACGGGATCGCCACCCTCGAACGCCCAGGCGCGCAGGCGCTGCATCGAGTCCGGCTTGCGACCCCACAAAAAGCCCTTGTTCTGCATGTAGATGATCTCGCCGTCATCGGTTTCGAGCAGATAGCGTGCATCGAACACGGCAGTGTCGTCGTCGCGGAAATGGGCATAGTCGCCGCCCGAATTGGGCACGGCCTTGCCGCGCAGGCGCGGACCCTCGAAATAGCCCTGATCGACCAGCACGGCGGAGCGAAAGCCGCCATTGTGGACATTGGGCACCGCGAAGACGCGCGTGAATTGCAGGCGGCACTCGAACGCGAAGTCGAGGACGGGGTGGTCGAGCGTGGAGTAGGTCATGGATCGATCCTCATAGGGCGCACGGCCTGCCTTCGCGGGCCGATTTTCGTCAATAATTGCTCAGGATAGTCAGGCCCGGCGTATCCAGCGGCAGGCCGCGCTTGATCTTCTCCAGCTCCTCGGCGCGGGTTTTGGCCTGCAGGTCGATGAGATAGGCATGGATCTTGTCCACGTCCGCCTCCGAGAGCCGGTCGTCCCAGCGCGGCATACCATTGCCGAGCAGCAGCCCTTCCAGCACGATCTGGCGGAAGGCCTGATGCGCGCCCTCGCTCATGCGGCGCAGGTCCGGCGTGATCGAGCGGTGCTGGTTGGAGTGGCAAAGCGCGCAATTGCCCATGAACAGCGCCTGCCCTTCGGCAATGGTCGCGGGCGTGACGCCGCGCGCCTGGGCGGGCGGCGCGGGGGCGGCTTCCAGCGGCGGCAGCTCGGCGGGGATCGGCACGGC
>DASRXY010000147.1:0-5001 GCA_035654035.1 Sphingobium sp.
AGCTTTGGCGGCGGCGGCGCGAGCGGGGGCTGGTAATGGGTAAGCGCTTTTCCATGAGCGAGGCGGATCACACGATCGTGACCGATGCCGTCGCGCGGGCCGAACAGCAGACCGACGCCGAGATCGTCACCATCGTCGCGCGCAAATCGGACGCGTATCATGACGTGGGCCTGCACTGGGCGATCCTGTGCGCCTTCTTGGTCGCCGGCTTCGCGGCTGCCTTCCCCACGCTCTACGAAGGCCTCGTCATCTGGCTGATGGGCGGCTGGGTGCATGAGGTGCCGGTGCAGACGCTGCTGCTCGTGCTGCTTGGGCACATGCTCCTCAAATTCCTGGTGGTGCGCTATCTGCTCGCCATCCTGGCGCTACGCATGGCGTTGACCCCGCGTGCCACCAAGGCGCGACGTGTGCGCCGGCGGGCGCTGGAGCTGTTCCGCACCGCCGCCGAGAGCCGCACCCGCAATCTCACCGGCATGCTCATTTATCTCTCGCTCGACGAGCATCGTGCCGAGATCGTGGCGGACGAGGCCATTGCCTCACGTGTTTCGCCGGACGTGTGGGGCGATGCCATGGCCGCGCTGATCGATGAGGCGCGCCAGGGCCGTATTGCGCAGGGCATGGCGCTCGCCATCGACAAGGCGGGCATCGTGCTCGCTGAGCATTGCCCGCACAACGCCGCCACCAATCCCAACGAATTGCCCGACCGGCTGATCGAGCTGTGAGCGGCCCCTCCGCCGACGAGGAACGCCACTTCCCCGAGGAAGTGATGTGGGAAGGCCGCTTCATCGCCGCCAAGCGACGCGGCCGCTGGGAATATGTCGGCCGCACGCGCGACATCGGCGCGGCAGTGATCCTCGCCGTCCATGAGGGCGATGTCATTCTGGTCGACCAATATCGCGTACCGCTCGGCCGCCGTTGCATCGAACTGCCCGCAGGCCTGATCGGCGACGAGACGGCGGGCGAGAACCCGCTGGAGGCCGCCACACGCGAGCTGGAGGAAGAGACCGGCTATCGCGCCGAGCGGCTGGAGGACATGGGCGCCTTCTGGAGTTCGCCGGGCATGGTCTCGGAATGCTTCACCCTCTACCGCGCGCATGGCCTGACAAAGGTGGGCGACGGCGGCGGCGTAGAGGGCGAAGGCATCATCGTCCACCGGGTGCCGCTCGATGGCTTCGCGGACTGGATCGCAACGAAGCGCGCAGAGGGCTATGCGATGGACGTCAAGCTGCTCCTGCTGCTTGGCGGCGGCATGCTCCCGGCCTGAGGCTCGGCCCGCGCCCCTTCGCACCAGGCCGGGCGTGCTATGAGAGGCGACGCGGCCTTCGCGACGCCCCCTGTTTCAGGCTGCAAGGCCGCAGACCGCTTGCAAGGCGCCTTCAATGGCCGCCGCACGCGCATCCGGGCCAAGTTGCACGCCTTCCGCAATCAGGAACTCCGGCTGCAAGCCGATGAAGGCGAAGACCGTACGCAAATAGGTCTCGACATGCTCGGCCGCCGCAGCCTGCGTCCCCGCTCCGTAGAGGCCGCCGCGCGACACCACCACAATGACGCGCTTGGGCCCGGCAAGACCCTCCGGCCCCGCTTCGGTGTAGCGGAAGGTCCGACCGGCGACGAGAATGCCGTCGATCCATGCCTTGAGCTGGCTGGGCACCGTGAAATTATACATGGGCGCGCCGACGACGATGGTATCCGCGGCCAGGAACTCCTCCACGACCGGATTGTCGGCACCGGGCAGGAAATGCGGCAGCGGATCGGCCGCGAGATCGCGATAGCGCCGCTGCGAGGGGGGTACATCCTGCGCCAGCCGCTCGACAACGGCACGGGTGAGCTGGCGGCTGACGCTATTTTCCCCCGTGATGCTCGAATCGACGTGAAGGATGGTCATTGTTCATTCTCCAGTATAGATTGATAACCGAGGCTGGAGATGTAACCGTCACCATGTGAGCGCAAGGAGGCACAATCTTGTCACTCAGTCACATGGATGTGACCGACCTTCCGGTCACCGTGGATCATTCGGAATGCCGACGCGTGGCGCCCGTGCTGGCGCGGGTGGGCGACAAATGGAGCATTCTCATCGTCATGACTCTGGCGGGCGGCACGCGCCGATTCAACGAGTTGAAACGGGAGATCGACGGCATTTCGCAGCGCATGCTCACGCACAGCCTGCGCGCGCTGGAACGCGACGGGCTGGTCTCGCGCACGGCCTATCCGTCCATTCCACCGCGCGTGGATTATGCGCTCACGGAGTTGGGACGCGCGCTTTGCGTGCCGGTCATGGCGCTGGGAACGTGGGTGCAGGCCAATCTCGACACAATCGAGCGCGCACGGGACGCCTTCGATCGCGCGGAGGAGGCGCGCGCGGCGGAAGATCCGCGCTGGCCCGGACCGAGTCATCGCAGCGCCGTGCCTCTCCCCTGAGATCGCGCGACAGGCTACACCGCCCCCATCATGCCCCGAGTCGAAATCAAGATCTGCGGCGTTACCACGCCCGAAAGCATCGATGCGGCCCTTAAGGGCGGCGCGAGCCATGTCGGTTTCATGCATTTCGAGCGCAGCCCGCGCCACCTGACGCCACAGCGTCTGGCGGCGCTCAGTCCGCGCGTGCCGCCGACGATCCGGCGCATCGGCGTAGCCGTCGATCCAGACGATGCGCTGGTCGCCGCCATGGTGGCAGCCGGCGGACTGCACGGGCTCCAGCTTCACGGCACCGAAACGCCGGAGCGCGTGGCGGAGATTCGCGCACGGACGGGGCTGGAAGTCTGGAAAGTCATTTCGGTGCGGACCGCCGCCGATCTCGCCACCGGCGCCGCTTATGTCGGCGCGGCGGACCGGCTGCTCTACGATGCCAAGACGCCCGAGGGCGCGCTGCCCGGCGGCATGGGCCTGCGCTTCGACTGGACACTGCTGGCGGGTCATCGCGCGCCCTTGCCCTGGGCGCTTTCGGGCGGCCTCGACGCCGGGAACGTGGCCGAGGCGATCCGCCTGACGGGCGCACCGCTGGTCGATGTCTCCTCGGGCGTGGAAAGCGCGCCGGGCGTCAAGGATGTGGACAAGATCGCGGCCTTCTGCAAAGCGGTTTCGCAATGCTGACGCTCACCGCTCATGCCCGGCGCCCCGGCGCGCGATGGCCCTGATCGCCCGCCGCTGAGACCGGCAATCCGCGCCACACGCCCCCCAGACCCGAGACGACCATGACCGACGCTCCCGCACTCCCCAATTCGCTGCGTACCCTGCCGGACGAAGAAGGCCATTTCGGCCAGTTCGGCGGCCGCTATGTGGCCGAGACGCTGATGCCGCTCATCCTGGACCTGGAGCGGGAGTATCGCGCGGCCAAGGCCGACCCTGCCTTCAAGGCCGAGTTTGACGACCTCATGGCCCATTATGTGGGTCGCCCCTCCCCGCTCTATTTCGCCGAGCGGCTGACCGCGCACTATCGCAAGGGCGCCAAGCCCGGATTCGGCGCAAAAATCTACTTCAAGCGCGAGGAACTGAACCACACCGGCGCGCACAAGATCAATAACTGCATCGGCCAGATCCTGCTCGCCATCCGCATGGGCAAGACGCGGATCATCGCCGAGACGGGCGCGGGCCAGCATGGCGTGGCAACGGCCACGGTCTGCGCGCGGTTCGGCCTGCCCTGCACCATTTTCATGGGTGCCAAGGACGTGGAGCGCCAGCAGCCCAACGTCTTCCGCATGAAGCTGCTCGGCGCAGAAGTGCGCCCCGTGACCAGCGGTGCGCAAACGCTCAAGGACGCCATGAACGAGGCGCTGCGCGATTGGGTCGCGACGGTGGACAACACCTTCTACATCATCGGCACGGCGGCAGGGCCGCACCCCTATCCCGAGCTGGTGCGTGATTTCCAGAGCGTCATCGGCACGGAGACGCGCGCGCAGATCCTGAAGGCCGAGGGTCGCCTGCCGGACCTGCTGATCGCGGCGGTGGGTGGCGGCTCTAATGCCATTGGCCTGTTCCACCCTTTCCTTGACGATGCGGACGTGGCGATGGTGGGCGTGGAAGCGGCCGGCCGCGGGCTCGACAGCGGGGAGCATGCCGCCAGCCTCACTGGCGGGCGGCCCGGCATCCTGCACGGCAACAAGACCTATCTCCTTCAGGACGAGGACGGCCAGATCGCGGAGGCACACAGCATCTCGGCGGGGCTCGACTATCCCGGCATCGGCCCGGAGCATAGCTGGCTGCACGAAAGCGGCCGCGTGAATTATCTGCCGGTAACGGACAAGGAGGCTCTCGCCGCCTTCCAGCTCTGCTGCCGCGAAGAGGGTATCATCCCGGCACTGGAAAGCTCGCACGCGCTGGCAGCTCTGGAGCATAAGGCACAGGAATTTCCGGAAGATCGGATCATCGTGGTCAATGTCTCCGGACGCGGCGACAAGGATATTTACACGGTCGCCCAGGCGCTGGGGGAAACGATATGAGCATGCGCGCTCCCATCCTTCTGCGTTACTCGGGCGACTCTTTCCGTTACCCTGCCGAACGCTGGGGCCTCCGCCCTGCCGGCCCCTCATACCCTGAGACTTCTCTCTTCGCTGGGACGACGAAGGAGAGCGCCCAATGACCCGCTTCGCCGACACTTTCGCGCGCGCCAGGGCCGAGGACCGCGCCGTGCTCATCACCTTTGTCACGGGCGGCGACCCGACGCCGGCCGACACCGGCGCCGTGCTGGATGCGCTGGTCGCAGGCGGCGCGGACGTGATCGAGCTGGGCATGCCCTTCACCGATCCCATGGCGGACGGCCCAGCCATCCAGGCGGCGAACCTGCGCGCACTGGCGGCAGGCACGCGCACCGCCGACATCTTCGCCATCGCCAAGGCGTTCCGCGCGCGCCATCCGCATGTGCCGCTGGTGCTGATGGGCTATGCCAACCCGATGACCATCCGGGGCGCGGACTGGTTCGCCGCGCAATGCAAGGCGGCCGGCGTCGATGGCGTCATCTGCGTCGATATTCCGCCCGAGGAGGATGACGAGCTTGGCCCCGCCCTG
>DASRXY010000148.1:0-3485 GCA_035654035.1 Sphingobium sp.
GCCGCCACCGATATCGAGAGCGTGTCTGCGGCCTGGGGCCGCGCCGGTTGCGCCAGCGCCGTGAAAGCGGCCCCGGCCATCGTGAACGCCATGATCTTGGAAAAGCGCATGCTGTTCTGGTATCCCCTCTTGCGCGCCGCAGCGCCGTTCCGCGCGTGGCCAGTTCGGCCCGCCGATGTCATTGTCGAAAATCCGTCCCGCCCAATGCCCACGCAGGCCAAGGCCGCCGTCCGGGCATGGACATCGCTACAATACTCAGACAATTGATGCGGTCAAGAGGGTAGGTGCACCTCGCCGGAGCGGGTCACGGGGACCGGGCTGCAAAGCGCCAATCGGCTCGTTTGCTGCCCGCCCCTGCTCTCACCCCTGCTCTCGCCCGACTCTCGCTACGCCTCGCGCAGCCGCCGCCCGCGGCGCCGGCCCCCGCTACGGCCGGCGCCCCGCGCGCGCCCTCTGAAGGCCCGTCACCGTTAAGGCGCGGTCGTGGAAAAGCGATAGATGATGATGTTGTGATAGGTCTGCCCCGGATCCAGCCGCGCGGAACCGAAGGCGGGTTGATTGGGGGTATCGGGGAAGAGCTGCGGTTCAAGCGCGATGCCGTCGCCCTGCCGATAAGCCAGGCCCGACCGACCGATGGCGGTGCCATCCAGGAAATTTCCGGTATAGACCTGTACCCCGGGCTGATTGGAGAGGACATCCATGATCCGCCCGCTCGCCGGGTCTTCCAGCCGGGCCATCAGGCGCGGTGCCGGGGAGAGCGCTCGGTCGATAACGAAATTCTCGTCATAGCCCTGCCCGAAGACGATCTGGTCGTCACGGCCGTCGCGAATGCGCGCGCCGATCCGTGCCGGCTTGCGGAAGTCGAACGGCGTACCCGCCACCGGCCGGAAGGCGCCCGTCGGAATCAGCGAACGGTCGACCGGGGTCGTGGTCTCTGCGGGGATGGTGAGATAATGATCGTAGATCGTGGCTTGCGAAGCCTCGCCGGCCAGATTGAAGAAGCTGTGATTGGTGATGTTGACGATCGTCGGCTTGGTGGTTGTCGCACTGTAATCGACGCGCAGCTCGTTCTGCTCGTTGAGGGCGTAGGTCGCCGTGACGGTGAGTTCTCCGGGATAGCCCTCCTCGCCATCGGCACTGACATATTTGAGGACCACCGTCGCACTCGGCCCGCTGGTCACGCGCTCCACCGTCCAGAGCCGCTTGTCATAGCCTCGCACGCCGCCATGCAGCGCATTGGCGCCATTATTGGCGGTCAACAGATAGGTCTTGCCGTCGATGCTGAAAGTGCCGCCCTTGATGCGGTTGGCATAGCGCCCCACGGTCGCGCCGAAATAATTGGGCGCCGTGAGATAGCCTTTCATGTCGGCATAGCCCAGGGTGATCTCGTCCGCTTTCCCCGTCCGGTCCGGCGTGGAGAGCGATTGCAGGATAGCGCCGTAGCTTAAAATGCGCGCGGTGGTCCCCTGGCCATTGGTGAGCGTGACCACTTCCACCGCTCGGCCGTCCGCCAGCGTGCCGAAACTCGCGCGTGAAGCCTCTGCCGTGAGCCCGGGTGACGCGAGCAGGCCCGCAAAGACGAAGGCGGTAAGCACTCTTGCGTCCGACATATCTATCCTCTCCCTGTGCGATGCCCTAAGGCGACTCCCGTCGGTTGACGATTCAGTCGCGGGACAAATAGTCAGACTAATTAGAAGAGATCAAGCCGCCGTGAAAAACCAGCCAGCGGCGGGGAATCCGAAGAGGGGAAAACAGATGAAAGACGGGATTCGGACGCGATCGGCCACCATTTTGGGAGGTGCCATTGCGCTGCTCACCCACGCTGGCACCCAGGCCCAGACGCCATCCGCGCCCTCGCCCGAGCCACGCCTTGAATTCGCTTTCGAGGAGATCGTGACGCTCGGCCAGGCAATCGCACCGGGCAAGACGCCCTATGGCAGCCGCAACATCATCCCGATCACCGGCGGCACGTTCGAGGGACCCGGCATCAAGGGCACGATCCTCCCCGGCGGCTGGGACTGGCAGCTCGTGCGGGCCGATGGCTGCGTCGATGTCGAGGCCGATTACATGCTCAAGACCGACGATGGCTTCATCATCAACGTCATCAATGTCGGCGTGCTCTGCATGCCCAAGGAGGGGCAAGCGTCGCAGCCCACCCGGACACAGCCCCGCTTCGAGGCGCCAATGGGCAAATATGACTGGCTGAACCGCACGGCCTTCATCGGCACGCTGGATGGCGCCAAGGGGCCGAACGGCGAGCCGGCCGTGAAAATTCGCTTCTACAAGGCGATGTGATACGCGGCGATGTAAAGCGCAGTGATGTGAGAGCCTGCTTCAGCCTGCGCCGGCCGTCACCTTGCGCAACAGCGTGAGAAGCGTCTGCCGCTCAGCGGTGGTCAACCCGGCAAGCAGGCGCTTCTCATGGTCCAGGATGCGGTCCAGTGTCGCCTGGATCGCATCCTGCCCCGCCTGCGTGAGATGGAGCGCAAAGGCCCGGCGGTCATCCCGCGCCAGCGCACGCCGGACCAACCCCAGCTCGACGAGCTTGTTGATGAGCGCCACCATGTTGGTGCGCTGTATGCCGAGCGCCTTGGCCACTTTTCCCTGATTGATGCCCGGATTGGCCGAGATGACGGAGAGCACGCCAAACAACACTTGGCGCATCTCCGTGCCCGCAAAGACACGCGCGAAATCCGCGCCGAAAAGCGCATAGGCATAGCGCAGGTGGAAGCCGGTCAGGCGATCGAGCGGCCCCAAGGGCAACGCCGGATCGTCCTCTTCATGTCGGGTGGAAATGTCCGTCTCCTGCCAAGTCATTCTGAACGGCCGATATTGCGGCGGCAATCGGCGCGCCGTGCGTCTCTCACATGGAAAAGTCCTGTATTGCAACGCATTTCCATGCGTGTCCGCCCGTAGGATTGTTATGCGATATTGCCAAATATTGTTTCCTCATATAACATAATTTCGGCTGAGGCATACGGAGGCCGCCAATCGGCGGCGGTGCAGTCGCGTGCGCCTGGCTGAGGGGACTTTCTGGAGAGCCGATCATGAGATCACGAATGCTTGTGGGCGCCGCCATTTGCGCGCTCACGCCTTGCCCGTTGTTTGCCCAAGCGCCCGCCGCACCGCAGGACGCCGTCCAGACCAGCGACGACCTCGAAAGCGGATCGATCATCGTGACCGCCCGGCGGCGCGCGGAATCGCTCCAGGACGCGCCTGTCGCGATTTCCGCGTTCGACGCGCAGATGCTTCAGGATCGGCAGATTCACCAGACCGCGGACCTTGAGGCCATCACGCCCAACCTTCAGTTCAAGACGGCGGGGCAGCTCTCCGGCAACACCGCCGCGACGGTGGTGTTCATCCGTGGCGTCGGCCAGCTCGACCCCACAGCCGCGGTCGATCCGGGCGTGGGCATCTATCTCGACGAGGTCTATGTCGGGCGCGCGGTCGGCGGCGCCATCGATTTCGGCGACATCGCCGGTGTC
>DASRXY010000149.1:0-24474 GCA_035654035.1 Sphingobium sp.
GTGCTCTGGATGGCGTCGGCACGGGGAGCAATAACGGCTTGCCCCCTCAGATCGTCAATCAGGATGGCGCGATTAGCGTGCCGTTCGTCGGCATGGTGCAGGCGGCCGGGCGTACGCCGGAAGCGATTGCGCAGGATATACGCCGCGGGCTGACCGGCAAGGCGCATGATCCGCAGGTGGTGGTGCGCATCGTGCGCAATTCGACATCCGACGTGACTGTCGTCGGCGATGTTGCCAGCAGTGTCCGGATGCCGCTCACCCCCAAGGGCGAGCGTGTCCTGGATGCGGTTGCGAGTGCGGGCGGCGTGCGCCAGCCGGTGGGCAAGATGACGGTGCAGATCACGCGTGGCGGTACGGTGGCGGCTATGCCCCTGAGCGCGATCATTCGGGAGCCTCGGGAGAATGTGCGTCTTCAGGCCCGCGATGTCGTCACTGTGCTTTTCCAGCCATATAGCTTCACGGTGCTGGGGGCGGCGGCTCGCAATGAAGAGGTCCCGTTCGAGAGCACGGGGCTGACCCTATCTCAGGCATTGGGCCGGATTGGTGGCATCGCCGATCAGCGGGCCAATCCGCATGGCGTGTTCATTTTCCGCTTCGAGGATCCGGCCTTTTTCACGGCGCATGGGCTGCCTGCGCCTCCGACAAGTGACAACGGCAAGGTGCCGGTGATCTATCGCGTCGATCTGCGCAACCCGGCTACCCTGTTCGCGGCGCAGAGTTTTCCCATTCAGGATCAGGACCTGATCTATGTCGCGAATTCGCCGTTGGCCGATTTCCAGAAATTCCTGCAGGCGGTCTCGCAGGTGGTCTATCCGATCATTTCCATTCAGCGGGTTTTCGAGCCCTGAGAACGCACAACGGTCAAGATAAGGCCGAGCATGGCGACCCGGTCTTTCTGGATGTAAGCCGCCTGATCTGGCGCGCGTGGGATCGACGCCTGCCGACGGGAATTGACCGGACCTGCCTGGCCTATGTCGCCCATTTCGGCGACCGGGCACGGGCCGTCGTTCAGCGACGCGGCGTCACGCGCGTTTTATCCTCGGCGCTGTCGCAGCGGCTGTTTGCAGTGCTGCTGGCGCCCGGCGCGGATGTGCGGCGCCGGCTGATGCTGTTGGGACCTGGTGCCTTGTTCTCGCGCGCCGATGCTCCCCTTATGGGCGGTGTTTATTTCAATGTCGGCCACACCGGCCTCGACCGGCCGGGACATGCGGCATGGGTCCGCCATACAGGCGTGCGTCCGATCTATTTCGTGCATGATCTCATTCCGCTTACACATCCCGAATATTGCCGGCCGGGAGAGCCCGAGAAGCATTTGAAGCGCATGAAGGCGCTGGTGTCGCTGGGCAGCGGCATTGTGGCGAACAGCCATGATACGCTGGTTCATCTGGAACGGTTTGCCGCGCGGGAGTCGGGGAAAGCTATGGCCCCGTCGCTGGTCGCCCCCTTGGGCGTGGCGCGCGTCAAGCAGACGCTGCCTAAGGGCACCTTCGCGGAGGTCGAGAGTCGCCTTCCCCTACGGCCCTATTTCGTCATGCTGGGCACCATCGAAGGCCGTAAGAATCATTTGTTAATTCTTAATATTTGGGCGGAGATGGCGCGGCGCCTCGGCGCATCCTGTCCGCAACTCGTCATTATCGGCCAGCGCGGCTGGGAGTGCGAGCAAGCAGTGGACATGCTGGAGCGTTGCGCGGCGATCCGAGGCCATGTCGTCGAGTTGCCGCGCTGCGACGATGCACAGCTCAAGGCCTATATGGCTGGCGCGCGGGCGCTGCTCTTTCCGTCCTTCGTGGAAGGCTACGGCCTGCCGCTGGTCGAGGCGCTGTCGCTTGGGACGCCGGTGATCGCGAGTGATCTCACGGTGTTTCGCGAGCTGGCCGGCGAAATCCCCGATTATCTCAGTCCGCTCGATGGGTTGGGCTGGGCGCAGCTGATCGAGGACTATGCCCGGCCGGAAAGCGCGACGCGCGCGGCGCAGATCGGCCGCATGGCGGGGTGGGCGACGCCAACCTGGCGGGCCCATTTCGCGCGGGTGGATGCCTGGCTCGCCGAGCTCGGCTTCACGCTGCCGTCGGGGCCGACGCCCAATGGCTGACCCGGTCGCCGGCCAGCCGCTCAATCGCTGATTCCACCAGCGTTTGCACCGCTGACTGGCTCGCGAGTCCGCCATAGATAAGGCAGCGATCGTAGAGCACGCGGCGGAATGCGTCGAATGTCGCGCTATCGGGCGCCTGTGGCCGCAGCCAGAAATCGTCGAGCCGGCCCTGATGGGTGATGCCGGGCAGATTATAGACCGCCTTGCCGAGCGCGATGGTCGGCACGCCAGCGGCGAGCGAGAGCGTGGCGGAGGTGCTATTGACCGTGACCATGCCGCGCGTCCGCGCCGCCAGTCCGGCAAGGTCGCCGCCGGCAATATGGACGACCCGCGCGCCTATGCCGAGCCGCCGGGCATGTGCGTCGATCCGCCGCCGCCAGTTGGTCAGCGAGGCATCGAGCGGATGCTCCTTGATGAGCAGCATCGCGTCGGTCGGCGCCCGCCGCGCGAAGCTTGCAAGCACATAATGCACGGCCTCGTTCATGTCGCGGAAGGGCGAGTGCTCGCGGATCTGAAAATCGTTGGAGAGCTGGAGCGGGAAGAGGAAGAAGGGCTGCTCACCAAGACGTGCAATGGCGTCTTCCGCACGGGCCCGCGCGGCGCGCTCAAACGCGAACTTCATTATCCAGCCGAGAAACTCGGCCGCCAGTGCGCTGCTGCGATGCGAGCGGTAGAAGGGATAGGCCGGCCAGCGGAACTGGACATGCGAATAATAGCGGAAGGCATCGCGTGCGCGGCGTTTGAAGCTGGCGGTGATGGGCGGCCGGCTGGGGAGGGGCGGCAGGCCGCGGGCCTGCTCCAGATACCAGGCGGGATCGCGTGGGAGCGAGGAGTTGCCGTTGACGCCGCTGCGCTCCAGCGTCAGCCAGTCAGGCCGGATATAGCCTTCCTCGAACACATGAACGTCGATCTTGCGCAGTTGCGCCATGTGATGCGCGGCCATGTGCAAAGGCCGGCAGTCGCCGAACAGCATCACGTCGGTAATCGCGTGTTCGACCAGGAAGCGGTCAAGGAAAAGAGTCCACTTGCGGCGGGTGCCGCGATAGTTGATGGCTTCACCGGGCCAGTCGGCCGCGTCGCCGCCATTGAGATTGATGCGGAAAATGCCGCATTCCAGCGATTTGAGGCGTTCGGCGAGTTGCCAGAAGAATGGTCCGGGCGGGCCTTGTAAAAACAGGAAATTCCGGTGAGGAATCGGCTGAAACTTCATCGCACGTCCAAAAGTCGTTGAATTGCGTGCTTCATCCACCCGAAGAATTTACGCAGCGGCACTAGTGCACCATTCCTTCGCCGATTGCCAGACAGCAAACGCATGACCATGACCTCGGCAGGGCAGGGCAGGTTGGTCACCGGATCGAGATAACGCGGGTAGCGCAGCAGCGTAGCGGCGACCAACTCGTCCAGCGTACGCGTAACGCCGCGCCGCGCCGGGACAGGCGCGAGATCATGCGTCAGGCCCCAGCCGGCGAAGAAGGGCGTGCCGTGCGTCGTCACCGGCTTGCCGCGCATCAGCGTCTCGAAACCCGCGAGTGAGGTGATGACGTGCACGGCGTCGACCATATCGATGAGCGCGCCGATGGAGCTCTTGGAATCGATGGCATCACACAGCTCATGGGCGATGCGGGGCGGAATGGCGCCGCGCCGGTGCCCGGCTTCCACATCCGGGTGTGGCCGATAGATGAGGAACGCATCCGGTTCAAGCGCGCGCACCTGCCGAAGAAGGTCCAGATTGGACTTGATCGGGCCCCCGCCGAACTGGACGGAGCGATCGTCTTCCACCTGGCCAATGACAAGGAGGTGGCGGCGCGCGCCGCCCGGGCGCTCCAGGGGGCGAGCCGCGCCGACGCCATATTTGCTCACGCCCTCGCGCACGATCCATTCACGCAGGGCGCGGGCGCGGTCGATTTCCTCCTCTGTGAAGACATGCTGCGCCAGCATGGCCTCCAGCCTGCTCGGCCCGGCGGGGTCGTAATGTGCGCCCAGATCATCGAGCACAATGGAAAGCGGCGGCACGCAGTCGGCGCCAAGACCGGCGGAGCGGATGAAGCCGTCCTCCGCCTCCAGCAGGCGCCAGGGGCCGCTTTCGAGCCGCTCCAGGAAGGTGGGAGAGATGCGGGCCTTCCACACGGCGACGGTGGAGTCGGGCGGAAGCTGCGCCAGCAGGCTCTCGCGTGCCGGATGAAACGGCACCGGCGTGCCGCCCCAGAGCAGTGATTCGACCGTATCCTGCTTCCACCGGGCGAAGCCGAAGGCGGCGGCAATAGGTCGGTTGGCGGCAATAAGCGCGCGCCAGTCGCCAAGGACGGCGGCAAGTTGGAGCGGGTCGATCGGTTCGCCGGTGAAGGGGCTGCAATAGGTGATGCCGGTCAGCAACTCCTGCGCCACCAGCCGTTCCAGCGCGGCTTCCCCGCCCGGATCGCCAAGTGCGAAGCCGGAGAGCGCGGTATAGCGCCCTTCGCCTGTCGTTGTCACCGGCCGGCCGGCGATGGCCCGGCCCAGAACGCGAGGGTCGTCAGCGGCGAGGGAAGCCGAGTCCGCCTCTGAAGTCGGCAGCCAGAACGCCTCTCCCAGCCCGTGTGCGCGCAACGTGGCGATGAGGACGGCAGGGGTGACGGTGGACGCCGGAGCTGCCGCATCGGCCGGACGCACGACCTCGAAAGGCTTAGCACCCGGAAAAGGCGGCACGGCGAAGAGGAGGCGGGCGGCGGCGCTCATGGACGGCGAGCAGCGATGGCCCAGCCGGACGGCGGTGGGGGCAGCGCATCTAACTCGGCGCCGGCGCCGAGGTCGTTGGCAGCGGCACTGATCCAGGGGCCGAGCACGGTCATATCGGGATTGTGCGGCATCTGCGCGTTGACCAGCAGTAAGCTCGGCCCGCCGGCGGCCGCCAGCAGGGCTTCGCCGCTCCCGGCAGGGATATAGCGATCCATCCCGCCGGAGAAGAACAGCAGTGGCAAGCGCGCGGCGCGCGCGGCGGCGAGATTATCCCACTTATCCGGCACGAAGGCGCGTAGCAGTCGTGGCACGGCGGCTGAGACGCGCGTGAAGCCGCTGATGATGAACGCCCCTTTCACGGCGCTCTCCTTCTCATTCTCGTTCGCCGCCTGCAAGGCCACACCGCCGCCGATGGAATGGCCGACCAGCCAGATGCGCGCCTGCGGACCGGCGAGCCGCCGGGCCTGAGCGATGAAGGCGCGGCTGTCCTGCATCATCGCCTTTTCGCTCGGCAGCCCAGGATTGTCGCCGAACCCCCGATAGGAGGCGACGAGCACGGCATCGCCCCGGCCGAGCAGGTACTGCGCGAACTTGGCGCCGGTCAGCGCGTTCATGTGGCGACCGTGGAAGAAGACAAAGATGTCCGGATCACCCGGAGCGCCCGGCCAGTAATAGCCCGCCACATGCCGGTTGCCGGGCGCTGTGACGGCAATGCGGGTAGGATCGCCATGTGCCCAGACCGGCGGCACGGTGGAATGGGCAAGCGGCGCATAGAGGATGTCGCGCGCGATGGTGCAGCCGCCAAGGAGGGCAGGGGAAAGGCACAAAAGGACGAGCCGGGTGCAGCGGCGTGCGCGGTATCTAGCGCCTTGGGTGGCGCGCCTATGTCCGATGGTCCCGCTGCTGTCGTCGTGCCGTCCGCGGCGCTCGAGTTCCCCCATGGTGCGATGGCTAGACCGACCTTCGCCGGCGCAAGATCTCTTCCACGATGGGCACGTCCGAGGGATTGTTGACCTCCACCAGCGGCAGGTCCGGCGCCGGCAGGACGAGGACGGAGACGGGCACGCCCTGCACCAGAAAGCGGAGCTGCTCCAGACCCTCGGTCGCTTCGAGCGCGGCGGGGCCGGCCCGCGCGTAGCAGCGCAGTGCCTCACGCCGATAGGCATAGAGCCCAAGGTGGAGCAGGACGGGATTGTCCGCGTCCGGTTCCGCGCCCGCAGGAAGATAAGGCAGGATGCGCTTGGAGAAATAGAGCGCGTTGCCGGCCGCATCGAGCACCACGGTGGTGCCGCCGACGCGGCCCTGCGCAGCGTCTTCCGCCAAATGGCGATAGGTCTCGCTGGTGCAGCGTACCGCCACCGTGCCAACCTGCGCCTCCGGATGCGCTGCCATATGGTCGATCAGCGCGTCGACATAAGCGGGCGGCGTCAGCAGCGCGTCGCCCTGGAGATTGACGAGCAGCTCCGCGTCCGGGAGCTGGTCAAGGCAGGCGGCGATGCGCTCGGTGCCGTTGGCACAGCTTTCCGGCGTCATGAGCGCTTGGCCACCGAAGCCGCGCACGACCTCGGCGATGCGCGGATCATCCGTGGCGACATGGACGGGATGAGGCCGGGCGGTGGCCGTGGCGGCGTCATGGCTCCAGGCGATCAGCGGCCGCACGCTGCCGTCGGCGCCGCGAATGGGCGACAGTGCTTTGCCGGGAAAGCGGCTGGAGCCATAGCGCGCCGGGATGACGATGGCGGCTGCGATCGGGGCGGACGCCGACACGGGCGAGCTCTCCTTGTTGTAAACGATGCGCTCGGAACCGAGCGCGACCGATCAGTGAGTCAGGGCACGATGTCGTGGATATGCGCGATCCCGACCGGCCGGCTGGGGTCGTCGGCCTGCGTGACGAACAGCGCCGTGATCTTGCGGGCATTCATCAACGCGAGGACTTCTTCCACGGTGATGCCGCAGGGTACTGTCACGGGATTTGGCGTCATGATGTCGCGCGCGCAGGCTGTCAGCACCTGGTCGAAGCCGCGACGCACGTCGCCGTCCGTGACGATGCCGATGAGGGCACCGGTCTCGTCAACGACGGCCGCCACGCCCTTGCCGCCCGACGTCATCTCGAAGACGACATCGCGCATGGGCGCGTCCGCGCGCACCAGCGGCAGTGGCTCGCTGCAATCGATAATGGCCTCGATGGGAGCGAAGCGGCTGCCGATCTCGCCGCCCGGATGCCAGAGGGCAAGCTGCGAGCGCGTGACGCCGCGCCGCTCCATGGCGGCGATGGCCAGGGCGTCGCCCAGCGCTAGCATCATCGTGGTTGAGGTGGTGGGCGCGATTTGCGCCGGGCAGGCCTCGCGCGCGGGCGGCAGCCGCAGCACGATGTCGGCGGCGCGGGCCAGCGGCGAACTCATGCGCGAGACAATAGCAATCATGGGAATGCCGAAGCGGCGGGCATAACCGATGAGCGGGCGCAGTTCGCGGGAGAAGCCACTATTGGAGAGCAGGACGAGCGTGTCCCCGGGCTGCACCATGCCCAGGTCGCCATGCGCCGCCTCGCCGGCATGGAGGAAGAAGGAGGGGGTGCCCGTGGCGGCCAGGGTCGCGCTCAGCTTGCGGCCGACATGGCCCGACTTGCCGACCCCGGAGACGATGACCCGGCGCTCGGTCGCCAGCAATTGCTCAACGGCACGCTCGAAAGTTTCGTCAAGCGAAGCGGCGAGGAGGCCGAGTGCCTCCGCTTCCCGCAGGATTGCCGCGCGCCCCGTCTCTAGGAGCGGCGCGCCGGTAGATAGAAGGTCGGCCGAGCCGGAACCGAGGGTCGCCATTTTATTGCGTTGCTCCACTCTATTGCACTCGCGCTAAACCTGATGCGGGTCTCAATCAAGCATTGTCGTGACGCATCTCGTCTTATCGTGACCATTGCACGCCTGAACATTGTCATTTCGTTGACTAGGCTTGTTCTGGATGTCGGAACGGTCGTCTCTCTTTTGCGCGGTGCTTCTCCGCTTTGCGGTGAAAGGTAGAAGCCTTGCGCGTTCGTGGCTGGGCTTGGGCGACTCGTCCAGACGCGGCGTATGAAAAAAGGGACGGTCCATTGCCGGACCGTCCCTTTCCATGACTTCGGTCGGTGTGCGTCAGGATCAGCGCGAGTAGAACTCGACCACCAGATTGGGCTCCATCTTCACCGGGTAGGGCACTTCGTCCAGCGTCGGCACGCGGGTGTAAGTGACCTTGGCGGCGCCGTCCGGCGCGATGTAATCGGGAATGTCGCGCTCGGGCAGGCTCTGCGCTTCCATGACCAGCGCCATTTCCTGCGCCTTCTTGCCGAGCGTGATCTCGTCGCCCGGCTTCACCAGGCGGCTGGCGATGTTGCACTTTACGCCGTTCACATAGACGTGGCCGTGGCTGACGAGTTGGCGAGCCGAGAAGATGGTCGGCGCGAACTTGGCGCGATAGACGACCGCATCCAGACGGCGCTCGAGCAGACCGATTAGGTTCTGACCCGTGTCGCCCTTCATGCGCGTGGCCTGCGTGTAGCTCTTCTTGAACTGCTTCTCGGTCACGTCGCCATAATAGCCCTTGAGCTTCTGCTTGGCGCGGAGCTGGATGCCATAGTCGGACATCTTGCCCTTGCGGCGCTGACCGTGCTGGCCGGGACCATATTCACGCTTGTTGACCGGGCTCTTCGGGCGGCCCCAGATGTTCTCGCCCATGCGGCGGTCGAGCTTGTATTTGGCGCTGGTGCGCTTCGTCATGTGATTTGTCCTTCAATTGCGTCTGACGTCTGCCCGGCCCTGCAAGGGCCCGGCGTCGATCCCGGTCTTCGCCTGACGCCCATGTCTCAGGGGCAGGGCCGCCGCTTCACCGGGATGCGGGGCCAATTGCGAAGGCGCGCCTATGACGAGGAGTAGCGCGAAAGTCAAGGTGCGGTGCCGGCTGGTGCTGGGAAACAGAGAGGGCCCGCGCCGTCACCTGCTGTTGGGGCAAGGGCGTCCGTGAAATTCACGCATTGATGTCGCGCCGAACGGTCTCGGGCAGGAAGATCAGGCCCACCACCACGGTGAGTGCGGCGACCACCACCGGATACCAGAGGCCATAATAGATATTGCCCGTCGCCGCGACCATGGCGAAGGCCGTGGTGGGCAGGAAGCCACCGAACCAGCCGTTGCCGATATGATAGGGCAGCGACATGGAGGTGTAGCGGATGCGGCTGGGGAACAGCTCCACCAGCAGCGCGGCAATCGGGCCATAAACCATCGTCACCAGCAGCACGAGCGCGAAGAGGATGGCGACCACCTGCACTGTGTCGATGGCGACGGGGTCGGCGCGAACAGCGTAGCCGGCGTCCGTGAGAGCCTGGGCGAGGGTCGCCTGATAGGCGGTGATGGCCGCCGCGCGCGCTGCCCCAGAGAGCGCGGCGGGATCGGGCGCGGTGAAACGCGCGTCGCCGATAGCGATGGCGGCAACGGTCCCGGCGGGTGCTTCTTCATTGGCGTAATTGATGCCACCCCTGGCGAGCCAGCTCTTGGCGATGTCGCAGCTCGTGCTGTCGAAGCGGTTCTTGCCGACGGGGTCGAACTGGAAGGAGCATTCCGCGCCATGGGCAATCACGGTGACCGGCGCGCGTGCCTGCGCCTGCGCCAGGGCCGGGTTGGCGGCGCTGGTGAGGGCGTGAAATAGCGGGAAATAAGTGAGCGCCGCCAGCGCGCAGCCCGTGAGAATGATGGGCTTGCGGCCGATCTTGTCGGAGAGCCAGCCGAAGAAGATGAAGAAGGGCGTGCCGATGGCAAGCGCGAGGGCAATGAGGATGTTGGCGGTCGCGCCGTCCACCTTGAGAATCTTTTCCAGATAGAAGAGTGCATAGAACTGGCCAGTGTACCAGACGACTGCCTGCCCCGCGACGGCGCCCAGCAGAGCAATCAGCACCAGCCGTAAATTGCCCCAGTTGCCGAACGCTTCCGTCAGCGGCGCCTTGGAGGTGGCGCCCTGCGCCTTCATGCGCTGATAGACGGGGCTTTCATTGAGCTGGAGGCGAATCCACAGGGAAACGACGAGCAGCAGCGCGGAGGCCAGGAATGGCAGGCGCCAGCCCCAGCTCGCGAACGCCTCCTCGCCCACCGCGCCGCGCACGCCAATGACGACAAGCAGCGAAGCGAACAGGCCGAGCGTCGCTGTGGTCTGGATCCAGCTCGTATAGAGACCGCGCTTGTGGTTTGGCGCATGCTCCGCGACATAGGTGGCCGCGCCGCCATATTGGCCGCCCAGCGCAAGGCCCTGGAGCAGCCGCAGCGTCACCAGCAGCAGCGGGGCCGCCACCCCGATGGCGGCATAATTTGGCAGCAGCCCCACCGCGAAGGTGGAAGCGCCCATGATGCCCATGGTGACGAGAAAGGTGTTCTTGCGCCCCACCAGATCGCCGATCCGCCCGAACACGATGGCGCCGAAAGGCCGCACCGCGAAGCCAGCGGCAAAGGCGGCGAGGGCGAGGATGAATGCGGTCGTATCGTTGACGCCGGAGAAGAACTGTGTGGAGATGACGGTGGCAAGCAGGCCGTAAAGATAAAAATCATACCATTCAAACACCGTGCCGAGCGAGGACGCGGCGATCACCATCTTCTCGTTCTTCGTTGCGCGATGTGGCTTGTCCGGTGCCCCGTCGGTTTCCATGCGCGCGTTCCCCTCCCTATGTCTTGTCGGACAAATGTCTGAGGGCTCGGACGCGTCTTGGCAAGTGCCTCTTTTGGCGGCCAAGCCGCAGCGGTTATCGCGGCGTGTCGATGCGTCCGCGCATGGCTGGAGGGCGACCGAAGCGCGGGCGCGGGGCAAGGAATCCGTCCCGTCAGCGCCGGGAAATATTTTGTTTGTGTAGCATACAAAATTCCGTATGGTCCGCGACACTCTTTACGATTCGGCGCCCAACGTCGGACGCCGGGCTCACGCCCATTTTCGTTTGTCTAAGGAGAGGTCTTTCGATGACTAAGCCCACCAATCTTGAGCAAGTGCTGGCCGCCGCCGGCAACACCGTCGAGATGCTGCGCAACTCGCAGATCGGCGCCTATGTGTATCCGGTCGTTGCGCCGGAGTTCTCCAACTGGCGCACCGAGCAGTGGGCCTGGCGCCATGGCGCGGTGCTGTTCGACCAGTCGCACCACATGGTCAACCTGTTCATCAAGGGCCCCGATGCCCTGAAGCTCCTCAGCGACACGATGATCAACTCGCCCAAGGGCTGGCAGGTCAACAAGGCCAAGCAGTATGTGCCCGTGACGCCCTATGGCCACGTCATCGGCGACGGCATCATCTTCTGGGAAGAGGAAGAGAGCTTTGTCTATGTCGGCCGCGCGCCGGCCGCCAACTGGCTGATGTATCACGGCTCGAAGGGCTACAATGTCGACATCATCCATGACGACCGCTCGCCGAGCCGTCCGATGGGCAAGCCCGTTTCGCGCAACTACTGGCGCTTCCAGATCCAGGGTCCGAACGCCTGGGCGGTGATCGAGAAGCTCAACGGCGGCCCGCTGGAGCAGCTCCGCTTCTTCAACATGGCGACGATGAAGATCGCCGGCCGCGATGTCCGCACGCTGCGTCACGGCATGGCCGGTGCGCCGGGCCTGGAAATCTGGGGCCCCTACGAGGAAATGGAAGAGATCCGCGCCGCCATCGTCGAGGCGGGCAAGGACCTCGGTCTCATCCAGGTCGGTTCGCGCGCCTATCCGTCCAACACGCTCGAGTCCGGCTGGATCCCGAGCCCGCTGCCGGCCATCTACACCGGCGACGAGCTGAAGGCCTATCGCGAGTGGCTGCCGGCCAACAGCTATGAGGCGACCGGCGCTATCGGCGGTTCGTTCAAGTCCGACAACATCGAGGATTACTACGTCAATCCTTGGGAAATCGGCTATGGCCCGTTCGTGAAGTTCGACCACGACTTCATCGGCCGCAGCGCCCTGGAGAAGCTGGACATCCCGACGCAGCGCAAGAAGGTGACGCTGGCCTGGAACGGCGACGACATGGCGAAGATCTATGCTTCGCTGTTCGATGCCGACGCCGAGAGCCACTACAAGTTCTTCGACCTGCCGCTGGCCAACTATGCCAACACGAACGCCGACGCCGTCGTCGACGCGGACGGCACGAATGTCGGCATTTCGATGTTCACCGGCTACTCCTACAACGAGAAGCGCGCGCTTTCGCTCGCGACCGTGGATCACGACATTCCGGTCGGCACCGAGCTGAAGGTGATCTGGGGCGAAGAGAATGGCGGTACGCGCAAGACCACGGTCGAGCCGCACAAGCAGATCTCGGTCCGCGCCGTCGTCAGCCCGGTTCCCTACTCGGTCGCGGTGCGCGACAGCTACGAGGGCGAGTGGCGCCGGAAGGTCAACGCCTGATCTAGGTCGTTAGGCTTCGGGCGGCCACCGTGCAGGGTGGCCGCCCGGACCATATCTGCTGCAAGCGAGAGGACTTATGGCTGTAGCACTGGACAAGCCCGCGCTTTCGCGGCTCTTCGAGAATTATTCGCTGGAAATCACGCCCAAGGACGTGGAGGCGCTGCAGAATGCCGCGCACATGATCCCGCAGGGCACGCTGATCTCCTGCACCTTCCTGCCGGGCGCAGAGTTTGAGGATCGGGTGCGCGCCGCGCGCGCCATCCAGGACCTGGGCTTCAAGCCGGTTCCGCACATTTCGGCGCGCCGCCTGCTCGAGAAGAACGATCTCAATCGTTTCCTCGACATGCTGGCTGCGCAGATCGACCTGAAGCATGTGTTCGTGATCGCGGGCGATCCCAGCGAACCGCTTGGCCCTTATGAGGATGCACTGGCGGTGATCGACAGCGGCACGCTCAAGGACTATGGCATCGAGCATGTCGGCATTTCGGGCTATCCGGAGGGCCATCCCGACATCACCAACGAGAAGCTCGTTAAGGCGATGCACGACAAGGTGGCATCGCTCAAGCGTCAGGGCATGGACTATTCCATCATGACCCAGTTCGGCTTCGATGCCGATCCGGTGCTCGATTGGCTCAAGCAGATTCGCAGCGAAGGCATTGAGGGCCCCGTGCGCATTGGCCTCGCCGGCCCCGCGTCGATCAAGACGCTGCTGCGCTTCGCGGCCCGTTGCGGCGTGGGTACATCGGCCAAGGTCGTCAAGAAGTACGGCCTGTCGATCACCAGCCTCATCGGCAGTGCCGGGCCCGATCCGGTCATTGCCGATCTGGTCCCGCAGCTCGGCCCCGAGCACGGTCAGGTCCATCTGCACTTCTATCCGTTCGGCGGCCTGGTGAAGACCAACGAGTGGATCGTCGACTTCAAGAAGAAGCAGGGAATTTAAGCCAAAAGGGCGCCGGTCCCAGGCCGGCGCCCTTTCGGTTCATGGCAACACGAATCCCGAGGAAAAACATGGCACAAGGCTCCGATATCGAGATCGCGCGCGAAGCGAAGATGAAGAATATCGCCGAGGTTGGCGCGAAGGTGGGTATTCCCGCCGAGGCTCTGCTCAACTACGGTCCCTACAAGGCGAAGCTGAGCTGGGACTTCATCAACGGCGTCCAGGGCAACAAGGACGGCAAGCTGATCCTCGTCACCGCCATCAACCCCACGCCGGCGGGTGAGGGCAAGACCACCACGACGGTGGGCCTGCTCGACGGCCTCAACGCCATTGGCAAGAAGACCATTGCGGCACTGCGCGAGCCCTCGCTCGGCCCGTGCTTCGGCGTCAAGGGCGGCGCGGCCGGTGGCGGCTATGCGCAGGTCGTACCGATGGAGGACATCAACCTCCACTTCACCGGCGACTTCCACGCCATCACCTCGGCGAACAATCTGCTCTCCGCGCTGATCGACAACCACATCTACTGGGGCAACAAGACGGGTATCGATCCGCGCCGCATCGCATGGCGCCGCGTGCTCGACATGAACGACCGCGCTCTGCGCTCGATCGTCAATTCGCTCGGCGGCGTATCGAACGGCTATCCGCGTGAGGACGGCTTCGACATCACCGTGGCGAGCGAAGTCATGGCGATCCTGTGCCTCTCCTCGGACCTCAAGGACCTGGAGCGTCGCCTGGGCAACGTCCACGCCGGCTACACCCGCGACAAGAAGGCCGTGCTGGCACGTGACCTCAATGCCTCGGGCGCGATGACCGTGCTGCTCAAGGATGCGATGCAGCCCAACATCGTGCAGACGCTGGAGAACAACCCCGTGCTGATCCACGGCGGGCCGTTCGCCAACATCGCACATGGTTGCAACTCCGTGCTCGCCACGCAGACCGCGCTCAAGATCGCCGACTATGTCGTGACGGAAGCCGGCTTTGGTGCGGATCTGGGCGCTGAGAAGTTCTTCGACATCAAGTGCCGCAAGGCGGGCCTCAAGCCCGATGCCGCTGTGATCGTCGCCACCATCCGCGCGCTCAAGATGCACGGCGGCGTGGAGAAGGCGGATCTCGGCAAGTCCGACCCCGAGGCCGTGCGTCGCGGCGGCGTCAACCTGCTGCGCCACATCGAGAACGTGCGCCAGTTCGGCGTGCCGCCGGTGGTGGCGATCAACAGCTTCGTCACTGACACCGAGGAGGAGATCGCGGTCGTCAAGGAGATCGCCGCGTCGGTCGGCGCCGAAGCCGTGTTCTGCAGCCACTGGGCCCACGGTTCGAAGGGCACCGAGGAGCTGGCCCGCAAGGTGGTCGAGCTGGCCGAGAGCGGCACCGCCAACTTCGCGCCGCTCTACCCGGACGAGATGCCGCTGCTCGAGAAGATCGAGACCATCGCCAAGAAGATCTACCGCGCCTCGGGCATCGCGCCCGACCCCTCGGTGGTCAGCAAGCTCAAGGGCTGGGAAGCCGATGGTTACGGTCATCTGCCGGTATGCATGGCCAAGACGCAGTACAGCTTCTCGACCGATCCCACGAAGCGCGGCGCGCCGGTCGACCATGTCGTGCCCGTGCGCGACGTGATCCTTTCGGCGGGCGCCGAGTTCGTGGTTGCGGTCTGCGGCGACATCATGCGTATGCCCGGTCTGCCCAAGGTGCCCTCGGCCGACTTCATCAGGCTCGACGAGAAGGGGCAGATCGAAGGTCTGTTCTGATTTCAGGGGCGGTGCAGCGCCCCGTCGAGCAAAGGAAGCCCGCCGGATACCTTCCGGCGGGCTTCTTGCTGTCTGAAGCGAGGAGGGCGCAGCGGGGACCGCTTCAGCCGAGGTGTGTCAGCGCCGTAGGGGAATTGAGGCGGGCGTCGGCTGCGTCGGCTTTAGCTGCTGGCTCCCGCCTGCGCAGGAGCACAAGGAAAAGAGCGGGGGAGGGCGTCACCGCGATGCTCGTTCGGCCTGTGTCCGGGCGCCATTGACGTCTGCGGCAACCATTCACGCCTTTGCCACAAGCATCATGCTCCTGCGAAGGCAGGAGTCCAGGCGGCTGAGTGCATCGGCTGCTCCGGGAGCGGTGAGGCCCGGAAGGGGGAAGGTGCTATGGAGGTCGCCTGGGTCCATCCTCACGGCAGCCGCGCCGTGCGGATCGGATTGTCTGGCCCCGCCGCGCGGTCCTCAAGCTGCTCGTTGAAGATGCGGCGGCTCATGAATTTCCATTGTCCGTCGACCTTGCGCATCTCGTCCTCGTAATGACCAAAGGAGCCAATGATGGGGCTGTGGCCGGGGCCGTTATTGGCGACCTCGAACCAGTAGATGCGCCCCTTGGCCCGATCGCCATGGATGAAGATGGCCGGATTGGTGATGAAGTGACGCAGCACCACCGGCCGGCCGGAGCCGTCGTCCGGATAGAGGCTGGCGACCACGGCCTTGTACTGCTTCATTTCTGCGTAGATTTCCGCCGGGCCTACTGCGCGGCCGCGCGCCCATTCCAGCACACCGTCCGGTGCGAAGAGATTGGCGTAGGATTCGGCATCGCCCCAATCCAGCGCGAAGAGATATTCCGCTTCGAGTTGCTCGATGGCGGCGCGATCGGCGGCATACTCCCGCGCCGCATCCGATGTGCGTTGCTGGGTCAACTCCCCTCTCCTCCCCGGGGCGCCCGCCGATTTGGGGCGCAAAAAGCACGCGCTTGCGTCCATTCCCGGTCCCAATTCTAAGCATACTAATTTCCCGGTGGAAAGTGGCCGCAAAGCTGCGTTAGACCTGCTGCAAGCAAAGAGCGGTTCGGGGCGAGAGGGAATCGAGCCGGGCCCGGAAAATGGTCATCAGAGAGGACCTGACCCCATGGCGATCGCACCCTCCGTGCAAGAGTTGACCGCTGGAAGCGACAAGGCCGCAGCCGCGCCAAGCGGCCAGCCCTGGCCTTCGGAACGGTCAGGCTTCTTTGCCTTGTTTGCCATCATTTTCGCCACCTTCATCACGTTCCTGGACCAGACCGCCTTCGGTCTGCTCGCCGAGAAGATGAAGCATAGTTTCCAGATCAGCGACTTCACGCTCGGCCTGCTGCTGGGGCCCGTGACGGTGGTTGCCTATGTCATCGTGGGTATTCCGCTGGCGCGTCTCGTCGACATTTATCCGCGCAAATATGTTCTCTCGGCTGGCATTGCCGCGCTGGGCGCGATCATGGCTTTGGGCGGCCTGGCCCAAAACCTGGTCCAGCTCATCAGTACGCGCCTCTTTGTGGGCGCAAGCAGCTCCGCCAACGGGCCGGGCTCCTATTCGATGCTCTCGGATTATTTCAAGCCGCTGCGCATTCCGCTGGTGTTCGCGCTGCTCCAGCTCGGCTTCATTCTGGGTCAGTCGCTCGGCAACATCATCGGCGGCCACGTCATCGAGTGGACGGAGAGCTTCGGCGAGACGATGTCGTTCCTCGGCATCACGATCTTCAGCTGGCAGCTCGTGCTTATCCTCGTCGGCGCACCAGGCCTGCTCGCGGCGCTGCTCTTCCTGCTCGTGAAGGAGCCCCCGCGCCGCAGCCTGCCCGATACCCGCCAGCTCGTCGCGCCGGACGCGCCCTTCTGGCGCAAGTTGCTGGCGTTCATGGGGCTGGATGCGGCCGTCGCCATCTGGCAGCGCAAGAGCGTATTCCTGCCGCTGTTCGTGGCGCTGGCGATGTCCGCCACGGAGAGCCAGGGTTTGCCGCAGTTTCGCGTGCCCTTCATCGCACGCACCTATGGCATGAGCGAGGCGGAGATCGGCGCGACGCTGGGCACCATGCTGCTCGTCGCCATGCTGCTCGGCATTTTCGCGGGCGGCCTGTTCGTCTCCTGGCTGGGCAAGCGCTACAAGGACGCGAACATCCGCGCCACGGCGATCATCTTCACCTGCACGATGATCGTGACCATCGCCATGCCGCTGATGCCCACGGGCGAGCTGGCGCTGGGCTGCATGGCGCTGGGGGCCTTCTTCGGCCTGGCCGGCGCGCCGGCGCAGAACGCCGCCATCCAGCGTATCGCCCCCAATGAAATGCGCGGGCAGGTGACGGCGCTCTATCTCTTCATGTTCACCTTCTTCGGCGCGTGCGGGCCGGCCGTCATCGGCGGGGTGAGCACATTCATCGTTGGCAACGAGCAGGAAATCTGGAAGGCCATCCTGATCACCGCCTGCCTCTTCCTGCCGCTTGCCACTTTCTTCATGTGGCGGGGCATCAAGCCCTATCGCGAGGAAGTGGAGCGGCTCGAAAAGCTCGAAGCGGCGGCCGCAGCCGGCTAGAACGCACAGGAACAGTCCATGCCGGACAGGGCGCCCGCACCGGGATGGCCCTATCGGGCCCGATCAAACCAGAGGATATGATGACCAGCTACCCCTCCCTCCACATGATGATCGACGGCGAGCGCGTGAGCGCCGGTAGCCGGCGCACGCAGACCATCGTCAACCCCGCCACCGGCGAGACGCTGGGCGAGCTGCCGCTGGCCGACACCGCCGATCTTGACCGGGCGCTCGAAGCGGCGAAGCGCGGCTTCCAGCGCTGGCGGCGCTCGACCGCGCAGGAGCGCGCCGCCGTGCTCACCGGCGCGGCGCGGCTGCTGATGGAGCGACAGGAGGAGCTGGCGCGCGTTGCCACGCTGGAGCAGGGCAAGACGCTCGCCGAGACGCGCATCGAAGTGGCGATGGTGGCCGGCCTCTTCACGTTCTACGCCGGCGAGGTCTCCCGGACCTACGGCCGCGAGCTGGTGCGTCCGGCGGGTATGCGTTCCACTGTGCGCTATGAGCCGGTGGGGCCGGTCGCGGCGTTCAGCCCCTGGAATTTTCCCCTCGGCAATCCCGGCCGCAAGCTGGGCGCGCCGATCGCGGCGGGCTGCTCGGTTATCATGAAGTCCGCAGAGGAGACGCCGGCGTCTGCGCTTGGCGTGCTGCAATGCCTGCTGGACGCGGGTCTTCCGGGCGAGGTGGCACAGGCCGTGTTCGGCGTGCCGGACGAGGTCTCGCGGTATCTGCTGGCCTCACCGATCATCCGTAAGCTGAGCTTCACCGGCTCGACTGTAGTCGGCAAGCATCTCGCCAAGCTTGCGGCCGACGATATGAAGCGCACAACCATGGAGCTGGGCGGCCACGGCGCGGTGCTGGTGTTCGACGATGTCGACGTGGACCATGTGCTGAACACGATGGTCGCGGCGAAATATCGCAATGCCGGGCAGGTCTGCGTCTCGCCCACGCGCTTCATCGTGCAGGAAGGCGTGTTCGAGAAGTTCCGCGAGGGTTTTGCGGAGCGTGCCAAGGCAATCAAGGTCGGCAACGGGCTTGAGACAGGCGTGCAGATGGGGCCGATGGCCAATCCGCGCCGACCGGATGCCATGGAGCGGCTGATCGGCGGCGCGGTGAAGGCCGGTGCCCGCCTTCACACCGGCGGCGAGCGGCTGGGCAATCAGGGCTTCTTCTACGCGCCGAGCGTGCTGAGCGAAGTCCCGCTCGATGCCGAGATCATGAACGAGGAGCCCTTCGGCCCCGTCGCACTCATCAACCCCTATCGCAATGCCGACGACATGCTGGAGGAAGCGAACCGGCTGCCTTACGGTCTCGCCGGCTATGCCTGGACCCGCGACACGGCAATGCAGCGCCGTGTGGCGGCCGAGATCGAAAGCGGCATGGTGGGCATCAACAGCGTGGCGATTGGCGGCGCGGATTCGCCATTCGGCGGTGTCAAATGGTCGGGTCACGGCCATGAGGACGGGCCGGAAGGCTTGCAGGCCTGCCTGGTGCTGAAGGCCGTGCATGAAGGGTGACATTGGATAAGATGCCTCCGTTCGTGCTGAGTTATCGAAGAGATTTCCTTTTCGTTCCAAGTGGAAAGAACCCAGGTTTCTCGAACATGCTCAGCACGCGCGGTTGAATGAGTTGAAAGGGTCTTGGGATAAAATGACACATGAATTGAAGACCGGCGGCGACCGGGGCTATCTGCGGATCGCGACGGAGGAGGCCTGGGCGACCCAGGAGCAGCTTGAGGCAATTCTCAAGCTGGTGCGCGAAGGCCGTGCCGACAAGGGCACGGAGAGCCTGTGGGGCTTTTACGGCACCAGCCCCTCCGAGCGCACGACCTTCATCCGCGAACGCCTGCTCGACGTGGGGCCGCTGCGTATCCAGGCAATGGACGAGACCGGCATCGACAAAGCGGTGCTGGCGCTGACCAGCCCTGGCGTGCAGACGCTGTTCGATGTGGAGGATGCCAAGCGCATTGCCCGTAATTCCAACAATATACTCAAGGATGCTTGCGAGCGATATCCGGATCGCTTCCACGGCATGATCGCCGTTGCCCCGCAGGACCCGGAGTGGTCCGCGCAGGAGCTGCGGCGTGGCAAGGAGGAGCTGGGCTTCCACGGCGTGCAGATCAACAGCCATACCCAGGGCCATTATCTCGACGAGCCGCAGTTCGACCCGATCCTGCGCGCCTGCGCCGAGCTGGACCTGCCGCTCTACATCCACCCGCAGGGCCCGCCGGATGAGATGATCGGCGACATGGTCGGTGCGGGGCTGGATGGCGCGATCTTCGGCTTTGCGGTGGAAACGAGCTACCATGCCATGCGCCTGCTCACGACCGGCGTGTTCGACCGCTATCCCAATCTGCAGCTCATGCTCGGCCATGGCTGCGAGGGGCTGCCGTTCATGCTCTACCGGCTCGACTACATGCACAAGGCCGGCATCCGCTCGCAGCGCTATCCGCGTCTGAAGCCGCTCCAGCACGACCTCTTTCACTACATGCGCAACAATGTGCTGGCGACCAACAGCGGCCTGCCTTTCGGCCCGGCGATCAAGACCATGATCGAGGTCATGGGCGAAGATCGCGTGATGTACGCCATGGATTATCCCTATCAGTATGTGCCGGACGAGGTGCGCTGGATGGACGATCTCGACATCACGCCCGAGCAGAAGAAGAAGTTCTTCCAGACCAACGCCGAGCGGGCCTTCAAGCTGTGAGCACGGCGGCGGGGGAGGGCGGCCGCCTCTCGAAAGCGGCCTGGTATTCGCTGGTTCTGGTGTCGGGGTCGCAGGCGATCAGCCTGATGGACCGGCAGATCCTGTCCATCCTGGCGCCGAACATCCGGGCGGACCTCAATATCGGCGACGCCGAGTTGGGCCTGCTCTACGGCACGGTGTTCGCGCTATTCTACGCCCTCTTCTCGCTGCCGCTGGGCCGGTTGGTGGATGGCTGGGTGCGCACCAAGCTGCTCGCCATCTGTATCACGGCCTGGTCCGCTTCGGCGGGCCTCGCCGCCTTTGCCGGGGGCTTCGCGCTGCTCGCGCTCTCGCGTCTGGGCGTGGGCGTGGGCGAGGCGGCCGCGCAGCCGGCAGCCAATTCGATCATCTTCGATACTTTCCCCCGCTCCAAACGCGGCACGGCCATGGCCGCGATGGGCATCGCCACCGCGCTGGGCCTCGGCCTCTCCATGACGCTGGGAGGCCTCGTCGCCACCTGGTGGGACGGACGCTTTCCGGCAGGGTCGGGCCCGATGGGCTTTTCGGGCTGGCAGTTCGCCTTCCTCGTCGCGGCGATCCCCGGCTTTATTCTCGCGTTCCTCATTTACCGGCTGAAGGAGCCGGTGCGCGGTGCCATTGACGGCATTGCCACGCCGCCCGACCCCGCGCCCTTCCGGGCCAGCGGCGCCGTCCTCGCTGCGGTGACGCCGGGCGCCAACTGGTTCTCGCTGTGGACCCGGGGGGCCGGCCGCGCGCAATGGCTGTTCAACATTGCCAGCCTCGCTTTCATCGTCACGCTGTGCACGGTCATGACGCGTGTGGCGCAAAGCTTCAGTCCGCGCCCGGCCATCCAGGCGTTGGGGATGGAATTCGATCCGCATGTGCTGCAATGGTTCGTGGTCGGCTTCGGCCTGTTCGTGATCGTCAATCTGTTCCAGTCCTTCAAGCTGACCGACAAGCCGGCCTACAACGTCATCGTTTCGCCCTCGCTGCTGCTGCTGATGGTGGTGGGCGGACTCCAGACCTCCATCAACTATGGCGTGATGGGCTTCACGCCCTCGTTCCTGGTGCGCAGCTACGATCTGTCGCTGGCTTCCACTGCGCTGCAATTCGGCCTGCTCTCCGCCGCCATCGGCATGGCCGGTCCGATCATCGCCGGCCCGCTGTCCGACTGGCTGACAGCGCGCATGGGGGGCAGGGGCCGCGTGTGGCTCACGCTTTTCTCGCTGGGCGTCTCGCCGCTCATCGGCATCTGGACCTTCAGCGCGCCGGACGCGATGACCTTCTACCTGCGCTTCACGCTCTACAGCCTCATTCTCACGCTGTGGCTGCCGCCGATCTATTCGCTGATGTTCGACCTGGTGTTGCCCCGTATGCGCGGCATTGCCTCTTCGACCTACATCATCGTCTCGACGCTGCTCGGGCTGGGCATGGGCCCCTATTTCGTCGGCATCGTGAGTGATCGCAATGGCGGCGACCTGGGGCAGGCGATCGTCTCGATCAACGTGGTCGGGCCGGTGATCGTCGTGCTGCTGCTCATCGTGCTGCTGCGCATCAACCGTGATGAGGCGAGCATGGTCCCGCGCGCACGGGAGGGCGGCGAACCGATCTGAACAGGCTGGACGGGCAAGGCATCGCGCTGGTTGACTTTGCTCAAAAGCGGTCCAGTAATTCTTTGTTAGTTTCCATTGGGTCCGTGCGGCCGGCGCCGCCGCATGTGGGAGAGAGAGGAAGACTATTCCATGTCGAACGAGACAATCGCTGATTATGTCATCGTCGGCGCCGGCAGTGCGGGCTGTGTGCTCGCCAACCGGCTGTCGGCTGACCGCAATACCACGGTGGTGCTGCTCGAGGCCGGCGGCGACGACCGGCCGACGCGCGAACCCAGCCAGTTCCGCTCGAACCTGATGATCCACATCCCCATTGGTTTCGGCAAGACGCTCAACGACCCCAAGGTCAACTGGCTCTACGAGACCGAGGTGGACGAAGGATCGGGCGGCCGGCCGCACAAATGGCCCAAGGGCAAGGTGCTCGGCGGCTCCTCCTCGCTGAATGGCATGCTCTACGTGCGCGGCCAGTCCGCGGACTATGACGGTTGGCGTCAGATGGGCAATGAGGGCTGGGCGTGGGACGACGTGCTGCCCTACTTCATGAAGAGCGAGGACCAGCAGCGCGGCGCCATTCCCACGCACGGCACCGGCGGCGAACTGTCCGTCTCCGAATTCCCGGAGCACCACCCGATCAGCAAGGCGCTGATCGACGCCTGCGTCGAAGCGGGTATCGCCTTCAAGAGCGACCTCAACGACGGCGACCAGGAAGGCACGAGCTGGTTCCAGATGACGGCGCGCAACGGCATGCGCTGTTCGGCCGCCGTCGCCTTTCTGCATCCCGTCATGCACCGCGACAATCTGACGGTCGAAACGCGGGCGATGACCACGCGCGTGCTCTTCGAGGGTAAGCGCGCGGTCGGCGTCGAGTTCATCCAGAAGGGCGAGCGGCGCGTGGTGAAGGCCCGCAAGGAGGTCATTCTGGCCGCCGGTGCGGTGGAGAGCCCGAAGCTGCTCGAAATCTCCGGCATCGGTCAGGGCGCGCTGCTCCAGTCGCTCGGCGTGCCGGTGGTGCATGAACTGCCGGGCGTGGGCGAGAACCTGCAGGATCACTACATGATTGGCTGTCAGGCGCGCCTCAAGAGCGGCGTGCCTTCCGTCAACTCCATGGCGAGCGGCCTGCCGCTGCTCGGCCAGATCGTGAAATACGGCCTCACCCGCAAGGGCCTGCTGGCCTATGCGGTGGCTCATGGCTGCGCCTTCGTGCGCTCACGCGAGGGGCTGGAGACACCGGACATCCAGATCCACACCATGGCCGCCTCGATGGATCTGGAAGTGCTCAACGCCAAGCAGCAGCTTGCGCTGGAGAAGGAGCCGGGCCTGGCCTCCAATCCCTGCCAGCTCCGCCCGGAATCGCGCGGCCATATCCACGCCCGCTCGCCCGACGGCATGGATGCGCCCCGCATCACCCCCAATTATCTGCAAGACCCCATCGACCAGCAAATGGCCGTCACGCAGCTCAAGCTCATCCGCAAGATCTGGCAGCAGCCGGCGATCAACAAATATCTGGCCGGACCCGATCCCTTTGGCGAGACGGACGAGCAGATGTTCAAATATGCCCAGATCGCGGGCGGCACGCTTTACCATGCGGTCGGCACTGCACGTATGGGCTCGGACGCCAAGGCTGTGGTCGATGCGCGCCTGCGCGTCCACGGTGTCGAAGGGTTGCGGGTGATCGATGCGTCGGTGATGCCTAAGATCGTCTCGGGCAACACCAACGCCGCCACGATCATGATTGGCGAAAAGGGCGCGACGATGATTATGGAAGACGCCAAGGAACTGGCGCCAGCATAATCGGCCAGGCGGCGTAATGGCCGTCGGCCTGCAAGAGAAAGGGGCGGGGCCGTGAGGTGCCCGCCTTTTTTCGTTGGTATGGGCTGCTCGTTTTCAGAACCACGTCGGTGCTCCTGCGAAGGCAGGATCCGAGGTCCAGCCGAGGTGCGCGACTACCCTGGGCTCCTACCTTCGCAGGAGCATAAATTCTCCAACAAGCTTGAAGATACTCCCGCTCGTCCAGAGTTCGCCGAAAGACGTTCTGTTCTTCGCTCAGAGAACGAAGAGCACTGGTCTATCGCGCAATCGTCTCGATCGAGGCGAACGCCTGCGCTACCAGCGCCATCGAGCGGAGTCGCGCATCGGGATCGAAGACGGCGCCATGGACGATGATCTCGTCCACCTGTGTGCGCTTGATGAACGCGTCGAGCCCCTCTGCCACATCCTCCGCGCTGCCGAAGGCGCTGCACCGCAGCACCTGGCCCAGCATGGCACGGATCGGCGGGTCGAGGCTGTCGCGATAGCCCATCACCGGAATGGGCAGCTTGCCGGGATTGCCGGTGCGCAGCGCCACGAAATTCTGCTCCATGGAACTGGCGAGGAAGCGGCCTTCCTCGCGCGTCTCGCCGGCAATGGCATTGAAGGCGGCTGCTGCATAGGGCTCGCGCAGGTGTGGGGAGGGGCGGAAGTCGCGGCGATAGACCATCAGCGCTTCGTCAAGCAGATCGGGCGCGAAATGGCTGGCGAAGGCATAAGGCAGGCCAAGCGCGGCGGCGAGCTGGGCGCCGAACAGGCTGGAGCCGAGCATCCATAGCTCCACCTGCGCGCCGCGCCCCGGCACGGCAATGACGCCGAGGTCCGGCTCGCCGGTGAAATGCGCGCGCAACTCCACGACATTGCGCGGAAACTCCTCGGCCTCGCGGTGATAATCGCGGCGCAGTGCCCGCAGCACGCGCGCGTCGGCACCGGGTGCGCGGCC
>DASRXY010000150.1:0-4177 GCA_035654035.1 Sphingobium sp.
GACCTGTTCTTCCCCGATCATCGGCCGCTGGGCACGGAGAATATCAAGGTCTGGGCGCCGGACGGCACGGAAGGGAAGATCGAGAACGCGGCGACCGGCAATGTGCGCTCGATCTTTGACGTGCAGCTCAACAAGCCCGGCACCTGGAAGATCGGCACGGCCCAGTCCGGCGTCTCGGGGAGCTTCAAGGTCGATGGGGTGGACTATCGCATTGGCGGCCGGCGCGGTCCCGCACCGAGCGCGGCCAGTGGCCAGGGCCCCCGCTTCGTCAACAGCGTGGACGAGATCCCGGCCAACGCCACAGACCTCAACCTCACCGAAAGCGCCAGCCGCAACGAGATTTTCGTGACGGCAGGCGAGCCGACCGACACGGTCTATCAGCCCACCGGTAAGGGTTTGGAGATGGTGCCGGTCACGCATCCGGCCGAGCTGGTGCAGGGCGAGCCGGCCCGCTTCCGCTTCCTTGTCGACGGGCAGCCGGCACAGGCGCTCAAGATCACCGTGGTTCCCGGCGGCAAGCGCTATCGTGATAGCGACGGCGCCATGGAGATCACCACCGGCGCCGATGGCGTTGCCACGGTGGATTTTCCGGAACCCGGCATGTTCTGGCTGAACACCAGCTATTCGGACGACAAGCCCAGCGTCGCCCGCGCGACCAGTCGCCGCCTGAGCTACACCACCACGCTGGAGGTGATGGCCCCCTGATGACCGACGCGGCCCCGCGCATCGCCGTTCCGCCGGTCGATCCGCGGGCGCTCGCCGGTCTCGACTCCGCTGCCCGTGTCATGGACATGGGCGGCGAGACGATGGGCACCTATTGGCGCGTGCGCCTTGCCGCGCCGTCCGGCTGCGATTCGGCGGCGCTGCGCGGGGCCATCCAGGCGCGCCTCGATACCATTGTCTCTGAGATGAGCCACTGGCAGCCCGATTCGCTGCTCAGCGGCTTCAACTGCGCGCCGGCCGGAAGCTGGACGCCGCTGCCGCCCGATTTCGCTACTGTGGTGGAGGCGGGGCTGGCCCTGGCCGAGCGTACACAGGGCGCCTTCGATCCCGCTGCCGGCCGGCTCACCGATCTTTATGGGCTGGGGCCCAATTCGGCCGTCGCTCCGCCCGATACGGCAGCCCTGGCAACGGCGCTTGGCGTCTCCGGCTGGGCGCGCCTCATCTATGATGCGCCGGCCCGACGCCTGCGCCAGCCGGGCGGATTGTGGCTCGACCTCTCGGGAATTGCCAAGGGCTACGCCGTCGATTGCGTGGCGGACCTGCTGGTCGCGCAAGGCCTGCGCCATGCGTTGGTGGAGATTGGCGGCGAATGTGTCGGCCGGGGCATGCGGCCCGATGGCGACCCCTGGTGGGTGGAGCTGGAGACGCCGCCCGGTGTCGGTAACCTGCCGCCGCTGCGCATTGCCCTGCACCAGTGCGCGGTGGCGACGTCGGGCAATTATGTGCGCGGCGACCATACGCTCGATCCGCGTACTGGCGTGCCCGTGCGTAACGGCATCGTCTCGGCGAGCGTGCTCCACGCTACCGCCATGCAGGCGGATGCCTGGGCGACCGCGCTGACCGTGCTGGGGCCCGAAGCCGGGGCCCGGGCCGCCGAGCGCGAGGGCTTGGCGGCGCGCTTCATCATCGGTCGCGATGGGGACGCCATGGAATGGCTCAGCCCCGCATTGATGCGGATGATGGAGGATTGAGCGCGGTCTCGCATCGCTCCGCACGTCCCGTCCGTCCTGAGCCTCCCGAAGGAGAGCCCTCGAGAGGCTCACGGCGAATCCATTCAGTGCGGAGGGGTAGCGGGGAGCGGCTACAGCCGCATCCGCACACCACCATAAATGGCGCGTCGCTCCACCGGGTAGAAGATCGCTGAGCCCGCATTGCCCGAGAGGGCGGCAGAAACGTCGCCGATGGCCTTCTTGTCGAGGATATTGCGCATGTCGAGGAACAGCGCGATGCCCTCCGCCACCATCGCGCCCGCCGAAAGGCCGAGCAGCGCATAGCCGGGCGTGCGCAGGCTGTTGGCATAATCGGCATAGGGGCCCTGCGGCACCCATTCGACATTCGGCGCGGCATGCAGCGCGTCCGTGCCCAGGCGCAGCTCGGTACGCAGCAGGTTGCGCGGCACCACGGGCAGGCGGTTGTTGCCGAATTGTGCATCGTCCACGAAATGGAAGTCGGCATATTGCCAGACCTGCCGCAGCCGCAACCAGGGCGTGGGCTCCAGGCTGAGCGCCGCCTCGATGCCGCTGTGGCGCGTACGTCCGGCATTGAAGGTGGCGGCGGGGATGGCGCTGCTGAGACTATATTGCAGCATTTCGCCATCCAGCGTGGCGCGATAGGCAGCGATGTCCCAGCGCAGCATGCCAACCCGGCCGCGCGTGCCGATTTCCGCCGTCCAGGCGCTTTGCGGGCGAATGTCGGCAATGAAGCGGCTCGCCGAATTTACGGTCTGGAAGACCTCGCCATAGCCGGGCAGTTCGGCGGAGCGGCTGAGATTTGCGAAGAGCTGGATGTCCGCCGCCGGTTCCACGATCAGGCCGAATTTGGGCGAGACCTCGCTGAACGAGAGGCGCCCGTCCTCGCCGGTCGAAGCACGCACATGGCGCTTGCGAAAGCCGTCAGTATAGACCGCGCCCGCGATCAGCGTCACTGCCGTCACCGGCTTCAGGCGCGCCTCGCCATAGAGCGTGGCGGTGCGCGCATCCTGATCCGCATCGAAGGTCAGCGCGCCACGCGCGCCGTCCACGTTCACGAACTGTCGCGCCCGCATCCAGCCACGCCGCACTTCGCCGCCCAGTGTGAAGGCGAGCGGCCCCGCCTCATGGTCCAGCCGGCCGAAAGCGCCGGCATCGGTGGATTTCTGATCGATGACCTGGAAGATCGGGTGGTACAGATCCTTGAAATTGGCGAACAGGCCCAGTTCCAGCCGGGTCGCACCCCAATCGATGCTGGTGCGGTTCTGGAGTCGGGCGGAATCGATGTCGCGCCGCTGATCGCCGGCGAAATTGCCCGTCTCCGGCGCCGTCAGCGCCTGCGTGGCGGTCAGTGCGCCGGGGAGCTGCTGGCGGATATGGTTGATGCTGGCATAGAAGCGCGTCGAGACGCGGTCCGAGACAGCCAGGCCGACATTGCCCTGGAAGCGCAGGCTGTGCCGCTCGGCATGGGCGCGGTCGCCATTGGCGGTATCGATGCTGAGGCCCGCCCAATAATCCGCTGGACCGGAGGCGCCGCCATGGCTGGCGAGCAGCCGCGCGAGGCCGAAGCTGCCGGAATCGAGGCGCAGATAGGGCCCTGACGCATCCCGCCCGCGCGGCGTCACGCCGTTGATCGCTCCGCCCAGTGTCCCCGAGCCGAAGCGCAACGCGTTGGCGCCGCGATAGACCTCCAGATGGTCGAAGAAGATCGGCTCCAGTTCCTGGAAATCGCCATTGTCGTCGGCCAGATTGATCGGCACGCCGTCCTGGAGCAGCGTCAGCCCGCGCATGTGGAAGCCGCGCGAGAGGCCGGAGCCGCGAATGGAGAGGCGCACTTCCTGCCCGTAGCGCGGCTGGCTGTAGATGCCGGGAGAGAAGGCCAGCGTATCGCGCAGCGAAACGAGTGCCCGGTCGGCATAGTCGGCGTGACGCACCAGATCGGCGCCGCCAGGCGTGGCGAGGACGCGTGCTTCCGCCTCGTCCGTGGCCTTCTGGCCGGTCACGATGATGACGGCGGCGCCATCGTCTGCCTCGTCGGCGAGCGCGGGAGCGGTCAGCGCGGAGAGAGCGGCCAGTGCGAATACATATTTGTTCATGGTCATATCCTTGGTCGCTCAGGCAATGAGGGCACGCAGCTCGGCGAGAGCCTGCTGCTCGCTGTCCTGATCGCTGAGGAGGGATTTGAAGTGGCCGTCGCGGTCCATCAGGATCACGAAGGCACTGTGGTCGATGGTGTCGCCGCCGCCCGGCAGGGGCACCTTGCGATAATAGACGCGGAAGGCACGCGCGGCCTCTTCGATCTGCTGTTCACTGCCGGTGAGGCCCAGGATGGGCGTGCCGAACAGATCGACATAGGCGCCTACGTCCGCCGGCCGGTCATGCGCGGCATCGACAGAGACGAAGATGATGCGCAGCCGCTCGCCATCCGGCCCCATGAGCCCGCGCAGCCGCGCGAGACGGGCTAAAGTGGTGGGGCACACGTCCGG
>DASRXY010000151.1:0-3651 GCA_035654035.1 Sphingobium sp.
GAACTGTTCTGGGCGCGCTTTTCCGCAACCGCTACGGCCGGCGAAACCCCCGCGATCATCCACTCGACGCCCATTGCAGACCTCGCCGCCCAACTCGACGACGTGACCATCTATGGTTCGGGCGCGCCGATGCTGGTGAGCGCGCGCGGCGAGCGGGGCGTTGCCGTGCCGCTGCTGCCGGACGCGCGCTGCTTGCCACTGCTGGCGGAGACGCTGCGGACGCTCGCGCCCACACCCAATTACGGACGCGGCGCCGATGCGCGGCCCATGGCGGCGGCCGCGCCTGCCCTGCCCCCACGGTCGCGCGCCTGATGTCCGCGCTGGCGATCACGGCCTATGACACGGCGGACGAAAGCTGCCTCGCCGATTGCATGGCCGTGATGACCAGCGCGTTCGATCCGCAATATGGGGAGGCGTGGACGGCGCCGCAGCTTCGTTCGATGCTGTCCATGCCCGGCTGCGCGCTCGTCATCGGCCGTCTCGGCGAACAGCCCGTGGGCTTCGGTTTGCTGCGCAGCATGGCGGGCGAAGCGGAGTTGCTGCTGCTCGCTGTCGATCCCGCGCACCGGGGGGCTGGCTATGGCCGGCGCATCCTCGACCGGTGCCTCATGATCGCGGAACGCAGCGGCGCTGAAACCGTATTCCTGGAAGTCCGCGATTCGAATCCGGCAGTTCATCTATACAGCAAGGCCGGCTTTAACCAATATAACCGGCGCAAGGACTATTATCTCGGCGGTGACGGGTGCCGCTACGACGCCTTGAGCTTCAAGGCCTTTCTTGTCCGGAATTAGGACGCCTGCGGGACTGCTTGCGGTTCGAACCAAAACGGAATAAAAGAACAGATGAAGCATAATTCAAATGCTTCACGGGTCCTGGCGAACAGATTAGAAAAATCGAGAAGGAAATTAATCATGTCAGATGCCAGCGGGCAAGACGAGGTCCTGATTACCCTCACATCGGATATCGTGGCCGCGCACGTCTCTAACAACAGCGTCGCGGTTTCCGATCTGCCGACCCTGATCCAGAACGTCTATGGCGCGCTCTCCGGGCTGCGCAGCCAGGCCGCGCCGCCCGCGCCCAAGCCTGAACCCGCCGTGTCGATCCGCGCTTCGGTGAAGCCCGATCACATCGTTTGCTTGGAAGACGGCAAGAAGCTGAAGATGCTCAAGCGCCACCTGATGACGCATTATCAGATGACGCCTGACGAATATCGCGCCAAGTGGGGCCTGCCGGCGGATTATCCGATGGTGGCGCCCAATTATGCGGACCAGCGCCGCGCCCTTGCCAAGAAAATCGGGCTGGGAACAACGCGCCGCCGCGCCAGCAAATAAGAATTGCTTTCAGCGACGATTGAGCGGCCTGCCCCTCGGGGCGGGCCGTTTGCGTGCGGCATCTTGCCGGCGGGAGACAAAAGCCATTTTGCGGCTTCCTGCCTCGGGAAATTAAACATACAAGTAGGATCATGACCCGGACTATCGACATCGAAGCGCTGTGCGCGGAGCGCGGTTTGCGCATTACCGAGCAGCGGCGCGTCATCGCCCGCGTCCTCTCCGAGAGCGACGACCATCCCGATGTGGAGAAGCTGCACGAACGCGCCGCGGCCATCGATCCGCACATCTCCATCGCCACCGTTTACCGCACTGTGCGCCTGTTCGAGGAGGCGGGCATTCTGGAGCGCCATGATTTCGGGGACGGCCGCGCCCGCTACGAGCCGGCACCCGAGGCGCATCATGACCATCTGATCGACGTGGAGACCGGCAAGGTCATCGAATTCGTCGACCCGGAGTTGGAGCAGCTCCAGAAGCAGATTGCCGAGAAGCTGGGCTATCGGCTCGTGGACCATCGCATGGAGCTTTATGGGGTCGCCATCGACCGCAAAGGCTGAGCTGGCGGCGCCGGTGGCGGTCTCCGCCGTGCGATCGCGCCGTCCCGGTGCACCGCGGCGGCCCGTGCCCCTCACCCAATGACGCCCGCGCTGCGCTTCACCTGGCGGCTGACGCGCCTGGCCGGCACGACCGCTGCCTGCGTCGTGCCGCACCTGCTCGCCCGCCGCCACGGTCGCTCACCGTGGCCGCGCCGTTTCCTGAGCCGCAGCGCGCAGATCGCGGGTTTCGACGTGCAGATCGCCGGCACACCGCGCCTGCATGACGTCTTTTATGTCGCCAATCATCTGAGCTGGGTGGACATTCTCGCGCTGGGCGGCGCCACCGGCTGCGCCTTCATCGCCAAGGACGGGATTGCCAAGGCCCCGCTTGTCGGCCGGCTGGCGGCGCAGAACAACACCGTGTTCGTCGCACGCGAGCGACGCGGCGCCGTCGCAGGCCATATCGAGAATGTGCGCGCGGCGCTCGCCGCCCATCAGCCGATCGCGCTGTTCGCGGAGGGCGGCACCGGCGACGGCCATGCGCTCGGCCCGTTCAAGGCTCCGCTTTTCGAAGTGCTGCTGCCGCCACCGCGCGACATCCTCGTCCAGCCCGTCGTTATCGATTACGGCGCCGCCACGCCGCTCGTCGCCTGGGGAGAGGAGACTGGCGTGGACAATGCCCGCCGCATTCTCTCCGCGCCGGGCCGCAGGCGCCTGACATTGCGGTTTCTCGATCCCTTCCATCCTGGCACTCACGCCGATCGCAAAACCCTTGCGGCGGAAACCCGGGCGCGGATCGTGGAGGCCATGGGCGCGCAATAGGGCGAGCGCGGCAGGGACATGGCGGAACCGCCCCATTCCCCGCCCGCATTAAAGAAGGCCCGAGAGCGCACCGGACTCCGTGGATACAGTCCAGCCTTCAGGGTAGCCCGCCCCGTCGCCGCCCTTTCTTGTCTGTCCCATCGGCGCTATAGGGCCGCGCATGAGCGCATCCCGAACTCCGCCCAAGACCTTCCACGTCAAGTCCTTCGGCTGCCAGATGAACGTCTATGACGGCGAGCGCATGGCCGAGATGCTGGGCGCGAAGGGGCTGGCCCCAGCCACCGAGGGCGCCGAGGCCGATCTGGTGGTGCTCAACACCTGCCATATTCGCGAGAAGGCAGCCGAGAAGGTCTATTCGGACATCGGCCGCCTGCGCCGCGAAGACGGCTCGCGCCCGATGATCGCGGTGGCCGGCTGCGTGGCGCAGGCGGAAGGCGCGGAAATCACGCGGCGCACCAAGGCCGTGGACATCGTCGTAGGGCCGCAGGCCTATCACCGCCTGCCCGGCCTCATCGACGCGGCAGTGGCCGGCGAGGCCGCCATCGATACGGACATGCCGCTCGTCTCCAAATTCGATGCGCTACCCGCCCGCACGCGGCAGGCACGGCCCAGCGCCTTCCTCACCGTGCAGGAGGGCTGCGACAAGTTCTGCACCTATTGCGTGGTGCCCTATACGCGCGGCGCCGAGGTCAGCCGGCCGTGGAACGCGGTGATGGACGAGGCGCGCGCGCTGGTCGATGCGGGGGTGCGCGAGATCACGCTGCTCGGCCAGAACGTCAATGCCTGGCAGGGCGAGGACGACAAGGGCCGCACCCAGGGGCTCGACGGGCTTATCCGCGCGCTCGACGCCGTGCCCGGCCTCGCGCGCATCCGCTACACGACGAGCCACCCCAACGACATGAGCGAAGGCCTCATCCGCGCCCACGCCGAGGTGGAGCGGCTCATGCCCTTCCTGCACCTGCCCG
>DASRXY010000152.1:0-8938 GCA_035654035.1 Sphingobium sp.
CTCCAATTGCGAGCTGGTGGCGCAGGGTGTCGCAAATTGCGCCAGTGCGCTGTTCGGCGGTATCTGTGTCACCGGAACCATTGCGCGCACCGCGACCAACGTGCGGGCTGGTGCGCGCGGGCCGGTGGCGGGCATGGTCCATGCGCTGGCGCTGCTCGCCTTCATTCTCGTCGCTGCGCCGCTCGCCAGCTACATCCCGCTCGCCGCGCTCGCCGGCCTGCTCGCCACCGTGTGCTGGAACATGATCGAGCGCACGCAGATTGCGGCACTGCTGCGTGCCTCGCGGGGGGCGGCGCTGGTGCTGGGGGTCACGTTCTTGGTCGTGGTTTTCCGGGATCTCTCCATGGGTATTCTGGTCGGCTTTGCACTGGGCGCCATGGTCGTGCTCCACCGCATGGCGCAGGCGGTGGAAGTGGAGACGGGCATGCCGATCATCGCTGCGGACCGCGCCGACAGCGACGAGGCGCCAGCCATCGGCCCTGATGCCGGCCGCGATCCGGCCATTCTGTTCTGCCGCATTTCCGGAGCCTTCTTCTTCGGTTCGGCCAGCTATGTGGGCGCGGTGCTGGACCGGCTGGGCGGCAATCCGCGCGCCTATGTCATCGACCTGACGGATGTGCCGATGCTCGATTCAAGCGGCGCCGCCACCATCGAGACCTTCGCCCGGCGCACCGCGCGCAAGGGCGCGGCGCTCTACATCGCGGGCGCCCGTCCGGCGGTGCGCCATGTGCTGCTCGCCCATCATGTAAAGCCGCCGCACGCGCGCTTCCGCGCTTCCAGTGCGGAAGCCATGGCAGCGGCACGGGACGAGGTGGGGCACAGGGAGTCCGAGGGGGATTGATCGACGGACATGCCGATCGGGACTTCGTGTCACGCGGCTCGTCGGCCAAATCTTCCTACGCTCCCTTCAACCTAAGCCCGTCGAAGAGTTCTCCTTCTCGTCGGCTCGACACGAACGGTACTGGTATCGAGGGTTGTGGTGCCGTGGATGGGAGAGCGTCGGTCGGCGGGCTAATAGCCCCGCGCTAGGTCCGCCACGGCCTCCAGCGGTTGCCCTGCCAGAAAGCGGCTTACATTGGCGGCGAAGCGCTCAGCGGCGCGCTGAAGGGTAGGGAGATTGCCGCGCCCGGACATATGCATGGTGATGATGGTGTTGGGCGCGCCCCACAGCGGATGATCGGGCGGCAGCGGCTCAGGGTCGGTCACGTCGATGAAAGCGGCGGCGAGATGGCCGCGCGTCATTGTCGCCAGCAGCGCGTCCTGATCGACCATCGTGCCGCGTGCGATGTTGAGGAAGCGCGCGCTCGGCTTCATCGCGGCGAACTCGGCTACGCCGATCATATGCGCAGTAGCCGGCGTCTCTGGCGCGGCGAGGATCACATAGTCGAAATCCCCCAGCCGCGCGCGCCATTCGTCTGCCCCGAGGATGCCGCGGGCGGGCTGAGGGACGCGGCGCACGCCGGTCACGGCCATGCCGCAGGCCGCGAGGCGCGCCCCGAGACGGCTGCCGATGGCGCCATAACCGATGATGAGAGCGCGGGCGCCGGCAAGATCGGCATCGCCGGGCGGGCGCGGCAGCCATTCGCGCCGGGCTTGCGCACGCACAATTTCATCGGCGCGCTTGGCTAGCATCAGGACGCCCATCAGGCCGAAATCGGCCACCGCGTCCGAGGTGAGGCCGGTGCCCTTGGTGACGACGATGCCGCGCTCGCGCGCCAGATCGACCGGGATGTTGGAGAGGCCGGCCAGCGTGGTGTGCAACCAGCGCGCGCGGGTGGCGGCGAGGGCCGCGTCGTGCGGATCGTCGAGCGTGAACTGGTCGACCCAGAAGATGTCGGCCAGCGGCGCCAGCGCGATGGCCTCGTCATTGTTCGCGAACCAGCGCGCCTCGACTCCGTGGGGCAGCAGCGGTGCCAGCAACGGGCGGACCAGTGCCGGCGCGACGATGACCGTCCGCTCAGGCAAAGCGGGATCGCTCAAGCAATGACCGGCCGCCAGTCCCAGCGCAGCGCGTCACCGTCCATTACCTCTACGCCCTGAGCCAGCAGCGCATCGCGAATCGCGTCCGAGGCGGCGAAATCCTTGGCTGCACGTGCCGCCTGGCGGCGCTCCAGATCGGCTTCGATCTCTGCCTCGGAGAGCGTGGCCGCCTTGGGTCGCAGGCGCAGAGCCGCGCGGTCGAGAGTGAAGAGATTCAGCCCCAGCACGGCGTCCATCTGCTCGACGACCGCGCGCTTCTCCTCGGCCGGCACTTTCTTCATGCCAATGGCCTCGTCGAGCTGCGTAAGCGCGACTGGGGTGTTGAGATCGTCACTGATCGCGGCGTCGAAGGCATCGAGCAGCGGCGTGAGCCTAGGGTGGTGCACGGCGTCGGCGGCGCTCACCTCGCGCAGCGGCGCCACTGCCATCACCAGTCGCTTGAGGCGGGTGAGCGCGGCCGCCAATATGTCCCAGCTGAACTCCAGTTCGCTGCGATAATGGGCCTGGAGGCACATCAAGCGATAGGCGAGCGGGTGGAAGCCCCGATCGATCAGCAGTTGCAGGCGCAGGAACTCGCCGGCCGACTTGCTCATCTTGCCTGAGCGTTCGACCAGGAAATTATTGTGCATCCAGACCCGCGCGCCGCTGTTTTGCGCGCAGTCGAGATGGCCGTGATCGGCATCGAAGCCGGCGATGGCCTGGTTCTGCGCGATCTCATTGGGATGATGGATCTCGCGATGGTCGATGCCGCCGGTGTGGATGTCGAACGGCAGGCCGAGCAGCGCGCGACTCATCACCGAGCATTCCAGATGCCAGCCCGGCGCGCCTCGACCCCAGGGCGAGTCCCACTCCATCTGCCGCGTCTCGCCCGGCGGCGTCTTGCGCCAGATCGCGAAATCGGCCTGGTGGCGCTTGCCCTCGACCGGATCGATGCGGCTCTCGCCTTCATCGGTGGCGGCGCGGGCCAGGCGGCCGTAATCGGCCACGGTGGACGTGTCGAAATAGAGGCCGGAGGGCAGCTCGTAACAATGCTTGTCCGCGATGCTCTTCGCGAACTCGATCATCTGCGGTACATAATCGGTGGCGATGGACCAGTGCGCCGGCTGACGGATGTTGAGTGCCGCCACGTCCGCCCAATAGGCCTGGGTGTAATGGCGCGCGATGTCCCAAATGGACTGGGCCTGCTGCGCCGCCATCTTCTCCATCTTGTCTTCGCCCGAATCGGCATCGTCGGTGAGATGCCCCACATCGGTGATGTTGATGACGTGCGTGAGCTTGTAGCCTTTGAAGCCCAGCGTGCGGCCCAGCGTGTCCGCGAACACATAGGCGCGCATGTTGCCGATGTGGGGATAGTTATAGACGGTGGGCCCGCAAGTATAGACGCGCGCTTCACCGGGATGGACGGGCGTGAAGGGCTCGGTCTGCCTGGTCAGGCTGTTGAACAGGCGCAACGGTGCGGGTTCGGTCATAGTGCCGCATCTGATCGGATGCGCGGCGCGGGTCAACCGTGGCGTGGCGGCGTTCTGATCCAGCCATGCTTGTGATCCTGCGCAGGCCGGAGCTCACCGACCTCGCCTAACGCATGGACGCCCTGGGCTCCTGCCCGCGCAGAAGCCCAAGGATAGCGATATTCAGCGCGATGGAGGGCGATGCCAGACGCCCGACTGGATTATTTCGGCGCGAGGACCATCAGCATCTGGCGGCCTTCCATGCGCGGATGGGCCTCTACCTTCGCAATCTCGCCAATATTCTCGGCGACTCGCTGGAGAAGCTGCATGCCGAGCTGTTGGTGTGCCATCTCGCGGCCGCGGAAACGCAGGGTGACCTTGACCTTATCGCCGTCCTCGATGAAATCGTGGACCTTCTTCATCTTCGTCTCATAATCATGATCGTCGATGTTCGGACGCATCTTGATCTCCTTGATCTCCTGCGTCTTCTGGGTTTTGCGGGCGAGATTAGCCTTCTTCTGCGCCTCGTACTTGAACTTGCCGATATCGAGGAACTTGCACACCGGCGGATCGGCCGTGGGAGACACCTCTACCAGATCAAGCCCGACCTCAGCCGCCTGTTCGATGGCCTCACGCGTGAACATGACGCCCAGATTTTCGCCATTTTCATCGATTACGCGCACTTTGGGCACGTTGATGAAATCATTGTAACGGGGGCCGTTCAGGGCGGGGGGCGGGGCCATCGGGCGGCGCATCATCGGGGGGCGTATAGTCGTTTCTCCTGTCATCTGACTGTATTCGGGTGGCGATATTACCGGTTTCGAGCGGCGACGGAAAGAGGTCCGGCCACAGGCACGCGGCAAGGTGCGGCGCATGGGCCACAGTCGCCTGGCGGACTCACCTAAGGTGCGCGCGGCGGATTCGCAAGGCGTCCCGGTCCCTTTTTCCGGATGGTCCCGCACCGAAAGCGGCGCGGCCGACGCGCAAATTTACAGTCAGCCCTGAGCGCGGTTTGGGTCAGCGCAGGTCGGGTGGCGTAGCCTCGGCCTGAAGGGCGGCGATGAGGTCGTCGACCGCCATCACCTTCTGGTGCTCGTCGGAGCCCAGCCGGCGCAGCGCCACAGTGCCTTCGTCGGCCTCGCGCCGGCCGACCACCAGCAGGCAGGGGACGCGGGCGAGGCTGTGCTCGCGCACCTTGTAGTTGATCTTCTCGTTGCGAAGGTCCGTCTCGACGCGCAGGCCGGCCACCTCGAGTCGCGCGGCCACCTCCCTGGCATAATCGTCGGCATCGGAGACGATGGTGGCAACTACCGCCTGCACGGGCGCCAGCCACAGCGGGAACTTGCCCGCATAATGCTCGACGAGGATGCCGATGAAGCGCTCATAAGAGCCGAAGATGGCGCGGTGGAGCATCACCGGGCGGTGGCGCGCGCCGTCCTCGCCGACGTAGCTGGCGTCCAGCCGTTCGGGCAGCACGCGGTCGGACTGGATGGTGCCGACCTGCCAGGTGCGGCCGATGGCATCGGTGAGGTGCCATTCCAGCTTGGGTGCATAGAAGGCGCCCTCGCCGGGCAGCTCTTCCCAGCCATAGGCGTCGTTGGCAAGGCCAGCCCGCGCCACGGCATCGCGCAGCTCGGCCTCAGCCTGATCCCACATCTCCTCGGTTCCGAAGCGATTGTCGGGGCGCAGCGCCAGCTTGATGGCATAGGAGAAACCGAAATCCTTATAGATACGGTCCGCCAGCGCGCAGAAGGCGCGGACTTCCTCGACGATCTGATCCTCGCGGCAGAAAATGTGCGCATCGTCCTGCGTGAACTGGCGCACGCGCATCAGGCCGTGCAGCGCGCCGTGCGGCTCGTTGCGGTGGCAGCAGCCATTCTCGTAAAGGCGCAGCGGCAGATCGCGATAGCTCTTGATGCCCTGGCGGAAGATGAGGACATGCGCCGGGCAGTTCATGGGCTTGAGCGCCATCCAGTCCGCATCACTGGAGACGAGCGGGCCTTCATCCTCCACATTGGGCACTTCGTCGGGGATGACGAACATGTTTTCGCGATATTTGCCCCAGTGGCCGCTCTGCTCCCACTGACGCGAATCCATCACCTGCGGCGTCTTCACTTCGGCATAGCCCGCGCCGTCAATGGCGCGGCGCATATAGGCTTCGAGCTGACGCCAGATGGCATAGCCCTTAGGGTGCCAGAAGACGCTGCCATGCGCTTCTTGCTGGAGATGGAAGAGGTCCATCTCCTGACCGATACGACGGTGGTCGCGCTTGGCGGCCTCTTCCAGACGCAGCAGATGCGCGTCGAGCTGCTTCTTGTTGAGCCAGCCGGTGCCGTAAATGCGGCTCAGCATCGCGTTCTTCTGGTCGCCGCGCCAATAGGCGCCGGAGACGCGCGTGAGCTTGAATGCTTGCGGGTCCAGCTTGCCGGTGGAGGCCAAGTGCGGGCCGCGGCACATATCGTACCAGTCGCCGCCCGAGCGGTAGATGGTCAGTTCCTCATCCTGCGGCAGCTCGGCCGCCCATTCCGCCTTGTAGGTCTCGCCCATGGCGCGCCAGGCGGCGATCAGCGAATCGCGGTCCATCACCTCGCGCACCAGCGGCTTATCGGCGGCGATAATCTCGCGCATCTTCGCCTCGATGGCAGGCAGGTCCTCCTCGGTGAAGGCGCCGCGCCCGGGCGCCGGAGCAAAGTCATAATAAAAGCCGTCGTCCGTCGCCGGCCCGAAGGTGATCTGCGTGCCGGGGTAGAGCGCCTGCACTGCCTCGGCCAGCACATGGGCGTAATCGTGGCGCGCCAGCTCCAGCGCGTCGGCCTCATCGCGTGCCGTCACCAGCGCAAGCTGCGCATCGCTTTCCAGCGGGCGCATGATGTCGCGCAGCTCGCCGTCCACGCGGGCGGCAAGGGCGGCCTTGGCGAGGCCCGGGCCGATGTCGGCCGCGATCTGCGCCGGCGTGGTGCCGCGCGCGACCTCGCGCTGCGAGCCATCCGGGAGCGTGATCTTCAAGAGTTCCGTCATCGGTCAATGTCCTGTCTGCGGCCGCCCAGCGCTTAGGGAAACGCGGCCGAATTGAAAAGGGGCAGGAGTCGGATGCGGACAAGCGGGCCTGTGCCTCGCGCCCATCCGTCCTCCGGCGGGCCTCGGCAAGTGGCGCGTCAGCGAGCGACGGGCGTGCCGAGAACCCCGCGCGTGGTGCGGGGGCTGGTGGTGGTCGTCACGGCAGTGCTTCGGCTCGACATGAGACGGATTTAACGCTTGGATCGGTGGTTGTCACCCGCGAACCCGGATCGGGTATGTCGGCCAAACTTGCCTCTTTGACAATGATCCTTGACAAGGAGGGGAATTGAGTCAACTATCATTTACATCCAAGCAAGGGAGGTTGACTTATGATGCATGTCTTGCCGTGGCTGATTTCGGCCCTGCGGTCGCTCCTCGCCATGCGAGCGGATCATCGTACCCACCGTACCCACCGTACCCATCGCGCCATGGGGCGCCGGGAGAAGGCGGCATGAGCGCCGGCCCCGGAGGGACCGCCTGGGCCGGCACGCGTCCGTGGCTGTGGGCGCTCGGTTTCGGCATTGCGCTGGCCGCGATAGCCTGGGGCGAGCGGGTCGGGCTGCTGGGCGGCTGGCGCTCGCTGCCGTTCATGGCCGCCGCCATGCTGCTGCTCTGGCCGATGGCCCGCTCTGCAGAAAATCGCGCCCGTGCCTGCGGCCAGGGGTCGCCGGCGATGATGCGCTACAACCGCCGCAGCATGATCTGGTCCATGGCCTATGTCGTTGCGCTGGGCGTGGCGATCACGGCGCGCAACCGGCTGGCGCCGGAAGGGCCGTTGCTGTGGCTGCTCGCCGTGTTGCCCAGTGTGCCGATCGTCTATTTCGTCTGGGCCATGGCGCGCTATCTGGTCGAGGAAAAGGACGAATATCTGCGCCACCGGGCCGTCAATGCCGCACTGATTGGTCTGGGACTCGTGCTGGTGCTGGGCACATTCTGGGGTTTCCTGGAAACGTTCGGGCTGGCGATCCATGTGCCCGGCTGGTGGGTGGTGCCGATCTGGGCCATTGGCCTCGGCCTCGGCCAGGGCTGGATGACACTGCGCGAGCGGCGTGGAGGCGGGGAATGAGAAACCGCCTCAAAGTCCTGCGGGCCGAGCGCGACTGGACGCAGGGCGACCTTGCCGAACGGCTGGGGATCAGCCGGCAGAGCGTCAATGCCATCGAAACCGGCAAATATGATCCCTCGCTGCCGCTCGCCTTCCGCATCGCCGATCTGTTTGCGATGCGGATCGAGGAGATTTTCCTGCGGGATTGAGCGGCACGGTCGCCGCGCCGCGCTCTTCCATCACACCGCTACGGGAGCTCTTCCATGGCGCTTTTTTTCATCAGGCTTGCCGCCGCGACTCTTGTCATGAGCGCCGTCGCCCTCGTCTCCGCCGCACAGGCCGCGCCGCCTGCCGATGCCATCGTGGCCATGCCGCGGTTCACCGTGGAGGTGGTCGGCGAGGTGGGGCCGGACGTCATCCTCATTCCCGGCCTTGCTACGCCGCGCGAGGTCTGGCGCCGGCTCGCCGACGCGCTCAAGGGCAGGGCGCGGCTGCACCTGGTCGAGCTGCGCGGCTTCGGCCCCGGCGATCCGGGTCCCAATGCGCAGGGCGGCGCAATCGCCGGGCTGGTGGAAGGAGTCGCGGACTATATCGCGCGCCACAAGCTGATCCATGTGCGCGTCGTTGGCCATTCGCTGGGTGGCCTCGCTGCTCTGGAGCTGGCCCAGCGCAAGCCCACCGGGCTGGATGGCGTAATGATCGTCGACGCGCTGCCGTTCATCGGCACGCTCTTCGCGGGACCGCAGGCGAGCGTCGCGACCATCGCCCCGCAAGCCGCCGCCATGCGCGACCAGCTGCTTGCCCTCGCCGCATCGGGCGGAGCCATGCCGCCCGCGCTGCACCAGTCGCTCGTGGCCGAGGGCAAGGCCCGCCTAGCGCAATGGGCGGAGGCGGTCGACCTGCGCACGGTCGCTCATGCGCTGCACGAGGAGATGATGACCGATGCGCGGCCCGACCTGCCCGCGCTCGCCCTGCCGCTCACCGTGCTCGTTCCGCTCGCCGGCAGCGAAGCCGATCAGGCGCGCACCCGGGCGCTCTACACGGCCGCTTATGCGCTTGCGCCCGACGCCCGGTTGGTGTGGGTGGCCGACAGCGCGCATTTCGTGATGCTCGACCAGCCCACGCCTTTCGAGCAGGCGGTGCGCGCCTTTCTCGCGCTCGAGTAACGCCCCCGGCGTGAAGGCGACGCGACCATGCGAGGCGCGGCCCGGCCGGAGCGCTTTGACCGCGCCGCCGCTCTGCGCCAGAGAAGCGCCATGACCTATATGACCTCGCCGCCGCCGCCCGCTTTCCTCGATCGTGCCGATGCGCCCCGCCTTGCCTATCGTTTCCGCGAGGGAACCGGGCCGGCTCTTGTCTTCCTGCCCGGCTATATGTCCGACATGCTCGGCGGCAAGGCCGAGGCGCT
>DASRXY010000153.1:0-3398 GCA_035654035.1 Sphingobium sp.
ATCGCGCCGCTCACGCTCTCGGAGGACGCGCGCTCGCAATCGGGCGTCGGCGCGCATCTCACCGGCCAGGTTTATGCGCGCCTGCGCCTCTCCGACACGGTCAATCTCGTCCCGCGCCTCTCGGGCGATGGCACCTTCTATGAAGACAGCCAGTTCAACGACCTCTCCGGCAGCGCGCTGATGGGGCTGGAGTGGCAGATCGGTTCGGGCGATCGGCTGATGCCCTCGGCCGGCATGACCTGGCGCACGTATGGCGGATCGCCTTATGCCCGTACGGCCACGGCGGACCTGCGCTGGATGCACCGGCTGGGGCGGCGGGGCCAGCTCGACATGAGCGCTTCCTATGGCAACAGCAGCTATTCGACGAACAGCCTGCAGGACGGATCGATGTACAGCCTCAACGCCACGGTAGAGCGGGCGCTGACGGCGCGCAGCGGCGTGGCCGTGAGCCTCAGCGCGCTGCGCCAGACCGCGCGTGACCCCGGCTATGCCACCGCTTCGGGCGCGGTCACGCTGGTCGGCTGGCGCGACATGGGCCGTACGACGCTGTTCGCCAATCTGACCGCGCGACGGCTCGAATCGGACGCGCGGCTCGCGCTGTTCAAGGACCGGCGCAAGGAGTGGTTCCTGCGCGCGGGCGCGGGCGCCACATTCCGCCAGATCGAGATTGCGGGCTTTTCCCCGGTGCTGCGCGTCGCTTATGAGCGCAATTTCTCGACGGTCGGCATCTACGATTATCGGCGGGTTAATGTCGATGTGGGCATCACCCGTGCTTTCTGAGAAGGCCAGTTCCATGCCCCCTTTGACAGCCCGCCGCCTGCTGCTGTTCCCCCTTGCTCTCGCCGCCGCCAGCGCCTCGCCGGCCGCCGCGCAGGAGGCCGCGCCACTCGTCGGCATGTGGGGCGCGGGCGACGTGCTGCTCGCGCTCGACAAGGAAGGCGGGCGACTCCAGATCGGCTGCCTGTTGGCGCGGTTCGCGCCCGTCCGGCCCGATGCCGCCGGCCGGTTCGACGTGCGCGCACAGGTCGAGCCAATCAGTGCCCTGCCACCGCAGAGCGACGAGGATGAGGCGCCAGCGCCCGCCGCCGCGCGCCTGAGCGGACGGGCGGCGGGCGGCACGCTCGACCTGGTGCTGGAAAGAGCGGGAGAGGCACCTCGCCGCCTGCGACTGATGCTCGGACAGCGGGGCAAACAGGCGCGCTGCCTGTAGAGCTTGACGACGCCTCAAACGCCTTCTCCTGCACTGCTGCGCCGGCAGGAGCCGGTTTATTCGGCAGTTCACCTCAAATGTTCAGTACCCCACCCGCGCAGGAGCACGGCGTGTCACCACCACGCTCCGGCCTCTCAGGCCGCCTGCTCCTCCGCCGGGCAGTCCGCCGAAAGTCGTGCCTCCTCGCCACGCAGGACGAAGCCGCACGCCGCACAAAAGGCCCGCGCCCGGCCATCGCGCCCCGTCATGTCCGCCATGAGGCCACGGCCCTGCCCATCGCGCGCCGCGCGGTCGATCAGCATGCGACCGAGCCCGCGTCCGCGTGATCCGGGCTGGATGAAGAGGTGCCGCAGGCAGGGCGCACGCCCCACTGGCGCAGGGTCCAGCAATGCATAGCCCACCACCAGATCGAAGCGTTCGACGACAAGGCCATGCAGGCGCGCCGTCGGGCCGAACAGGGTCGCATCGAGCTCCGTGACGGGCAGCACCGGCTCGCCGTTCTCGGCACGCGCTTGCGCCGCCATCATGCCTATGACCAGCGGCAGATCATGCCGCCCCATTGGCCGGACTTGCCCGGCCCCATCCTGAACCATCGTCATTATCGCCACATCGGCCTCCGTTTCAGGCCGCCGCTCGGATGCATTCAGGGGGATGCCGCTCCTTGCGGCGGCATCGTTGCAATCAAGTCAGGAAAATGACCGAACGCGCCGCTCTCTATGCGAGGCGACCCAATAAAAGCCGACAAGGGGCATCAGCGCGGCCATGGCGCGCTTGTGCGCCCCGTCGCAGGGCGCTGTCAACTCCCGTGTTGAACGCAGCGCCCGGAGCCCAGAGGCGATCCGATCCAGAGTCAGCACTGCTGCAAAGACAGGATCTCAGGACCTAACCGGGGTGCCGGGCCGCCCTGGGCTCCTGGCTTCGCAGGAGCACGGGATTGGCTCAATCAAGAACGCAAAGAGCCCTCTAATCGAAGCCGCACCAGTGCCCCTGCAAAAGCAGGAGTCCAGGGCCCAGCCGGCCGCCGTCGCGGCCGTCTTCCACCGCTGCTCCACAAGAGCCCGGGGCTAAACCGCTGCTCAGCGCGGCTTGCGGAACTTCAGCGCGAACTGATCGGTCTTGCCGCGGATCGAGGCATCGAACACCGGCTTGTCGTGCGGATCGGCGGGGTTGGCGATGACCGTGCTCTCGCCTTCCAGCACGAAGCCGGCGGCCTGCGCCTGCGCCTTCACCAGCGCCGGGTCGATGCGGTGCAGTGGCGTCGCGTCGGCCTGGCTCGTGCCCGGCTTGGCGGCATGATCGGTGACGATGAACACGCCGCCCGGCTTCAGCGCCTTGAACACCCCCGTCACGAGCTGACTCGCCGCCTCGGGGCCGGAGCCGTTATAGACATCGTGATAATTTTCCGATGTCCAGAAGAGGTCGATGGGCTCGGGCAGCGTGATGCCGCCGCTCGGCGTTGCCACCGTCACATTGGCGAATTTGGGATCGGCGGCGATGGCCTTGCTGGCCTCGACAACGCGCGGCACGCGCTCGGCGATCTCACCGGGCACCAGCGCATAGACCTTGCCGCTCTCGCCCACGATCTTGCTGAAGAGGCGCGTCACATAGCCACCGCCGGGCATGAAATCGGCCACCTTGTCGCCGGCCTTCACGCCGGCGAAGACCATCAACTCGGCGGGTTTGCGGGCGGCGTCGCGCTCCTTGTCGGCGGCGGGACGGTCCGGCGAGGCGACGGCGGCGGCGATGGGCGCGGGCACCTGCTGCGCGGCGAGCGGCGCCGCGCATATCGCCGCCGTGGCAACGAGAATGAAGGAATGAATAGGCTTCATGGCATCTCTCTCCTTGTTCACGACGCGCCGGATCGCCTCCGGACGGTGACGGCGTGATGATCGCCGCGGTCCTTCTATTGACCTCTTATTGGCGAGTCTCGCCTCTTATAGCATCGATCAGCTCTGCATAGCGCCCCGGCTTGTGGCTGCGGCGCAGGCGGCGCAGGGTCGTCGCGATGCTCTCCAGCAGCGCGGGCACGCCGGTATCGCCCGGATGTACCGCGAGCCGCGCCACGGGCTTGAAGCGCAGCACCGGCGGCAGCGCCCAGGCGGCAAGCAGCGAGGAGGCGATGCGCGCGCGGCTGCGGCTCGCCCAGGTGACGACCGGTCCGCGCGCCAGCGGCGCTGTCTCATGGCCG
>DASRXY010000154.1:0-5844 GCA_035654035.1 Sphingobium sp.
GGAGACGGCAATGGAAAGGCCGGAGAAGAAGATGATGTAGCGCGCCGCCTGCGCCCCGATATAGACAGCCGAGGCCCGCTCCTCGCCGATGCGATGCTGCATCCGCCGCGACAGGCGCCGCACCGCCCAGGCGAGCAACGCTGCCCCCAGCAGGATGATGACTGCCCGCAGCAGCGCGCCCACCGTCAGGGCGGAATCGCCGACGGTGACGATGGACTGCGCCAGAACCGCATTCACTTCGTCCATGCCTGCTCCTCTGTCATGGCCATGTGCCGCTTCAACGCATGAAACGCCGGAAAGTCAAAAGTGGGAACAAGGAGGCGCACGAGCCCGGGTGCAGAACCGGCCCTTGCCCGCGCGTCCGCTCCGCCTCGGCAAACGGCGGCACTGAGCGCCCCGAACTGCTACAGCGCCCGGATCAGCCGCTGAGGGAGCGCGATCCACGGTGGATCGTTCACCACCTGCTGACGCGCGCCCGGGCCGAGCGGAAGCAGATGGAGCCGCGCACCGTCACGGCCGATGAGCCGGCCGAACAGAAAGCGTCCGGCCGGGCGCGGCACCAATATGTCGCGGTTGAGCGCCTCGGCGAAGCGCTCCGGAGGCAGCGGTGCACACCACAGCTCGTCGCCGGCGCGATAATCGCCCAACGCGGCGGTCACGCGGATGCCGAGCGCCCCCTCGGGCACAGCGGGCCGCACCAGCGTCAGCGCCCGGCTCGGCGCACCGGCGCCCTCCGGCCCCACCAATGCAGCAACGGGCACTGTCTCGCTCTGCGGCAGGTCGACAAGATCGCTCGCCTGCACACCGAGCGCAGCGGCAATGCGGTTGAGCCATTTGACCGAGACAGTGCGCGTGCCCGTCTCCAGCCGGCCGATCGTCTGCGCGGTCGTGGGCGGCTCGCAGCGCGCGGCTACGTCCTCCAGCGTGAGGCCCCGCGCGCGGCGCACCTCCCGGATACGAGTAATCATCAGCCCCTCCCTAATAATTTACCTGATAGGTTCGCTCTGTCCTACATTTCCATCCATATGGCAATGACCCCCGACTCGGAAATCACCGCAGCGGGGAGACGCGATCAATGGCAGGCAGGCTCAAGGCTCAAAGCAGCACCACAGCGGGCGGGCGCCGGGATCGATCCAAGTATGGGCGCGACGAAGGTCACGCATCCGCCGGCGCGCGGGCGCTTACGCTGGCCGAACGCGTCATCGAGGGGCCGGACGGCAAGCCGCATCGCCTGCTCATCAATCTGGGCGAATCTCCGGTCGCTTGGCTCCATGCCCGCAAGATGCTCTCCGTCCGCCAGTTCGGCGCGGCCGAGGCGATCCGCGCCGATTGGGAACGCGCCGGCTTCAACCCGCGCGTTACCATGAACTGGGAGAGCGCGGCGGCCCCCTCGCGCGGGCGGCGCCCTGCGCCCGTGGCCTCATCGCCCACGTTGCGCCAGATCGGCGCGCGCGACCGGCTGCATGGCGCTCTCGCGGCCGCCGGACCGGGCCTGGGGGACATTCTCTGGCGCGTTGCCTGCGCCTGCGAAGGGCTGGCCGCCGCCGAACAGGCACTGGGCTGGCCCACCCGCGCCGGCAAACTGGTGCTCGGCTTCGCACTCGACCGCGTGGCGGATTATTATCGCATTGGTTGAGGGGCGGCGGCTTGTCGGCACGCCGCCGTGATGAGGACTCCGGCGCGTGAGATCAGCGGCTTGAAGAGCAGGATGACCGCAGTCGTGCGCGCCGCACTGACTTTCGTCGCTACGCAGCCTCTCATGCGCGCACCTTCTCACGCTCGCGGCCCTCCCCGTCCACCTTGAGCACGTCTAAGGACACCCCTTCCCTTCTCACCCGCGATAAGATGGAAAGAAGGCCCCTTCGACGGGCTCCAGGGCAACCGGAAACATGGACATGGCGTTTTGAGAGGCGCCGCCAAGGCAGGGCCCCTTGAAGAATGGCATCGACTGCTTCCCTCTGCATGCGCCCCTTAACCCCGTGCCGTCATGAAAGCATCCCGGTTCGATAGCCGGCCGCGGCGTTCTACCCCCTTGCCGCGGACGATGGCAGCGACTAGGGCCCCTCTCATCTGCGCAGCGCGCTCCACAAGGAAGGACCCGTTCTCATGAAAGCCCGCGTGTTCGTGACCCTCAAGTCCGGCGTGCTCGACCCGCAGGGCAAGGCGATCCAGCATGCGCTGGACGGCTTGGGCTTCTCGGGCGTGAACGATGTGCGTGCCGGCAAACTCATCGAGCTGGATCTTGCAGACGGCACCAGCGAAGCCGATATCGACGCCATGTGCCGCAAGCTGCTCGCGAACACGGTGATCGAGAACTACAAGATCGAGACCGTGGGCTGAGCTGGGAGTCATCCAGATGAAAAGCGCCGTCATCGTCTTTCCCGGGTCGAACTGCGATCGCGACCTCGCCGTCGCGCTGGAGCAGGTAAGCGGCACCGCGCCTGCGATGGTCTGGCATGGCGAGTCGGAATTGCCCGAGGGGCTGGACCTCATCGGCGTGCCCGGCGGCTTTTCTTACGGCGACTATCTGCGCTCGGGCGCGATGGCCGCTCGTTCGCCGGTCATGCAGGCCGTGGCCCAGGCCGCCGCGCGCGGCGCTTACGTGCTGGGCGTATGCAACGGCTTCCAGGTGCTGACGGAGGCTGGCCTGCTGCCTGGCGCGCTGCTGCGCAACGCCGGTATGCATTTCGTCTGCCGCGACGTAAGCCTCACAGTCGAGAACAGCCAGAGCGCCTTCACCAGCCGTTATGCCGCCGGCGAGGAAATCCGCATTCCGGTCGCGCATCATGACGGCAATTATTTCGCCGACGACGCGACACTGGACCGGCTCGAAGGCGAAGGCCGCGTAGCCTTCCGCTATGCCGGGGAGGTCAACGGCTCGGCCCGGAGGATCGCCGGCATCCTCAACGACGCCGGCAATGTGCTGGGCATGATGCCCCATCCCGAGCGCGTGGTGGAACCCGCCCACGGCAATGTGGATGGCCGCCGGTTGTTCGAGGGCCTGCTCGAAGGCCTGATGGCACGCGCCTGAACCGCAGAAGGCGCGGGCCGCAGGGCGGCGCACTTGCATGATAGCACTGATAGAACGGCATCGCGCCCTTTCCGCGCGCTAGCGTGATGACACCAGCTTGATCGGGGATATCGACGCATTCCATCGCAAGGCTCGCTCGCATGAGTGCGCAGCGATGATCGTCGCGTGGATCGCGGATGCGGTGTCTTGGCATCATCAACGGCCGGCGTTCGCTCATCAACGCCTGTCCCATCCGCCCTGGGCTCCCACCTGCACGGGACACAGGGTTCTGGCGGATGTGGAATGCGGGAGTGGGGGAGGCGGCGGACGCAGTCAGCCTCGCGGCGCGCCAAGGCCGTGGGATGCAGCTGGCGGGCCGGAAATAGGGTAGACCCACAGTCCCTTCCGCTCCCGCCGCTCACCTGCGCTCCAGCACCTGCTTTTGTGCGCCTGCGCAGACGGGAACCGAGGACACCACGGCATAACCCGTCATCAAAGACGAGCACCGGCACCTTCGCATCGACCGCCCCTGTCCGCCATACATTCCGTCCGCCTTCGTCTTCTCTTCGGTAGATTTCCATGCCACACCATGGTTATCGCCCGATTAACCAAGACTTTTCACCGTCTTTTGGGACCCCTTCCGCATGCTGCCCGTTCCACAGCAGCAGGCGGATGGGATTATGCGTGGCAAGGCACGGACATGGCGGATCGCTCCCTTCGGGCTGGCGCTTCTGGCGCCGCTGTTCCTGGGCTTTGCCCCCCCGTCCGGCTTCGACGAGCGCGTACTCGACGCCCAGAATCGCGAGCGTACGCCGCTCGGCATCGAGCCGCTGCAATGGAGCGACGACCTCGCATCCGAAGCACAGGGTTGGGCGGATTATCTCGCGAGCACCGGCCAGTTCCGCCATGCCGAGCGGCATCTTCGCAAGGGCCAGGGCGAAAATCTGTGGGCCGGTACGCGCGGCGCCTATTCGCTCGACGAGATGGTCGACGCCTGGGCGCGCGAGAAGCGTTACATGAAGCCCGGCCCCTTCCCGCATGACGAGGCCAGCATCGCGGCGGTGGGTCATTATACGCAGATCGTCTGGCGCGACACCAACGAAGTGGGCTGCGCCATGGCGCGCGGCCGCGTGCTGGATGTGCTCGTCTGCCGCTATCGCAATCCTGGCAACGTCCGCGGCGCAATACCCTATTGAACCGCCGGCCGGCTTGCCGGCACGACGGACGCGCGATAGGCACGCACTCGGTGGAATGCGGCGCGGCGCCAATGCGCACGCGCCTGTGCGCATGGTGCGGGATGAAGACGGTTTCGATGCGGTGGGAGCAGCGACAGCGCGCGCGAGCGGAGTCAGCCGGTCTTCGCGCCGTGCCCGTGGCATTGCGCTGCATGCTGCTCGCGAGCGCGCCGTTGCTCATGGGCCCCACCCCGCCGCAGCCGGATGCCGCTGCCCGCATCCTGATTGCACATAACAGCGCGCGCGCCGCGCTCGGCCTCGATCCGCTGCACTGGAACACCACGCTCGCAGCGGAAGCGCAGCAATGGGCCGGGCAGGTCGCCCGCGCGGGCTGGCTGCATCATGGCCTGGGCAGCGGATCGGGCCAGGGCGAAAATCTCTGGATGGGCACCCGCGAGCGCTTCACTGTGGAGGAGATGGTCGGGCGCTGGGTGGCCGAGCGGCATCTCTTCCGCCACGCCCGCTTTCCGGACACCAGCATCACCGGCGACTGGACGCAGGTGGGCCACTACACCCAGATCGTGTGGCGCCGCACGCGCGAGGTCGGCTGCGGCCTTGCGCGGAGCGAGCGGGCGGACGTGCTGGTCTGCCGCTATCGCGAGGCAGGCAATGTCAGGGGCGAATGGCCCTATTGACCGGCGCGGTGCGCTCGCGCCCCTCGCTAATCCACCGGCATGGTCAGAATGGCGACATTGCCGAACATCACCATCGCCGCCGCCAGCATCAGCCAGCCGCGCTTGGCGTCGCGGCGCCAGCCAATGAGATAGAGCCCGCCAATGGTCAGCGCGAAACCGGCCAGCATCAGAATGGAGAGGATTACCGCGGACATGGCGCGGGGAATAGCGCCGCTGTGGCCCATGCGCAATCGGCGGTGGCATTTTGCGCCTCCCGCCACTAGATAGCGGGCCAGAGGCGACTCGCCCCCCGGTTCGCCGAACGACCCAAATTCCGAGAGAATAGTCATGCGCATCGCCATCGCTTCCGATCATGCCGCCGTGGCGCTGAAGGCGCAGCTCGTCGAGTGGCTGGGCAGCGAGGGTCATGAGGTGCTCGACCTGGGGCCGGACGGCACAGCCAGCGTCGATTATCCCGATTACGGCTACAAGCTCGCGCAGGCCGTGGCTTCGGGCAAGGCCGAGCGCGGCGTTGCCTTGTGCGGATCGGGCATCGGCATTTCCATTGCCGTCAATCGCCACCCGGCCTGCCGCTGCGCCCTGGTGAACGAGCCGCTTTCGGCCACGCTCAGCCGTTCGCACAACGATGCCAATGTGCTGGCCATGGGCGCACGCCTAGTGGGTCCGGACATGGCCAAGGCTTGCCTTTCCGCCTTTCTCGACACGCCCTTCGGGGGTGATCGCCACGCCCGCCGGGTTGAGAAACTGGGGCGTCCCGACGTTCCCGCCACCGCTATCGACCAGTGACATCAGAACGGATGCGCCCAAAACCATGACCAGCCAGCCCGATCTCGCCCCGAACGACAACCAGCAGGCGATCCGCGCGCCCGGCTTCTTCTCGGACCTGCTGCAAGACGCCGATCCGGAGGTGTTCGCGGCCATCGAGGGCGAACTGAAGCGCCAGCGCGACAAGATCGAGCTCATC
>DASRXY010000155.1:0-3211 GCA_035654035.1 Sphingobium sp.
GCCTCGCCGGGCGCACAAGTAGGCTCGCGCTGCGCAATTCGGGCAGCGGTGCCATCGAGGCCGCGACCCTCACTGCCGCCGATCTGGAAGTCACCGCCGAAGGCACAGGCACCATCCGCGCGCTTGCGACCCGCGCCGCCCGCGTGACAGCCATCGGTCCCACCACCGTCACTGTCGATGGCCACCCGGCCTGCACCGTGCGCCACGCCGGCAGCGGAACGGTGCTGTGCGGCGGCCGGAGTTTCTGAGGCTGAGCGTTCAGATCATGCCATCGGCCAGGTCTGCGCTCCTGCCAGTGCCAACGTGCCGCTGTGCAGCCTCCGCCGCGAGGCAGGGCATCGGCCGCTCATGCGTGCCTCACCCGCCCTACGGATGCGGGCTTTGCCGCGCGATGGCGGGGCGGGTATCGCCGCTCCCGCGCGCACATCGCGCAACATCGAGATAGAAGTCCCCTCCACCACTTGCACCGAAACCGGTGCTCCTGCGCAGGCAAGAGCCAGAGCAAAGCGCATTTCCTGGCGCCCCGTGCCTCTGCCCACGCGGGAGCACAACGATGCTCGATCGCAATGCAGGGCAAGGCCGGTGGCACGCTGTTCGTCCACCTACGGCCTCCTCGGTGAGACACGCCGCCTCAGCGATGCAGGCCGGGCCTCTATCCACAGCTCGACTTAGCCCTTAAGCCGCTGGCAACCTGCCCCGCGCCCCTCTTCCGCCTGCTAAACCCGCTCCGCCTGCACCACCGGTTCGATGGCGCGCAGGGCGGAGAGAATGCGGGCGACATGGCCGGCGTCCTCCACTTCCAGGTCGATGATGTCGGTGTGGAAGGGCCCTTCGCGGTTCGCGAGTTGCAGGTTGAGGATGTTCGCGCGGTTGACGCCGAAGATATGGGCCACGGCCGCGAGCGCGCCGGGCTCGTTCTTGACGATTACCTGCAACCGCGCAGTGCCGCCCTTGGCCTTGCTGTCCCAGCTCAGGTCCACCCAGTCCGCGTCCTGCCCGGTTTCCAGCGCCAGGCAGTCGATGGTGTGCACCTCGATGGGTTCGCCCGGCCGCCGCAGGCCGACGATGCGGTCGCCCGGCACCGGGTGGCAGCAGTCCGAGAGCGTGAAGGAAATACCGGGCGTCAGGCCCAGGATGGAGACGGCATGGGCCTGCTGCTTGCCCCGGCGCGCGCCGCTTTCGCTTTCCTCGACGCTGCCCGGCACCAGCGCGTTCATCACTTCGTCGTCGGAGACGCGGTTGGTAGCAATGGCGACCATCAGCGCCGCGCGATCCTCCAGCTTCAGACGCTTGATCGCCGCCTTCTCCGCCTTCTCGCCGATGTCCACGGGCAGGCGCGAGACGATCTCCTCATAGAGCTTCTCACCCAGCGCAATGGTTTCGCCGCGTTGTTTCTGGCGGATGAAGCGGCGGATGGCCGCACGCGCCTTGCCGGTGATGGCGAAGCTCAGCCAGCCGGGCTGGGGCTCCTGCGCATCGGACTTCAAAATCTCCACCTGGTCGCCATTTTCCAGGATAGTGCGCAGCGGCATCACCCGCCCGTTGATCTTGGCGCCCACGGTCTGATTGCCGAGCGAGGTGTGCACCGCATAGGCGAAATCTACCGGTGTCGATCCCTTGGGGAGCTGGTGCAGCTCACCCATCGGCGTGAAGGCGAAGATGCGGTCCTGATACATCGCCATGCGCGTATGTTCGAGCAGTTCGTCCGCATCGTGGCTCTGCTCCAGGATCTCGACGAGATCGCGCAGCCAGCCGGCCTGGCCGTCGGGACGGCTGCCCTCCTGCTTGTAGGCCCAGTGGGCAGCAAGGCCGAACTCGCTGTCGCGGTGCATGCGCTCGGAGCGGATCTGGATCTCGATGCGCGCATTCTCGTCGTGGATGACGGTGGTGTGGATCGACTGGTAGCCGTTGCGCTTGGGCGTGGAGATGTAGTCCTTGAAGCGGCCCGGCACCATTTTGTAGCGCTGATGGATAAGGCCGAGCGCCCGATAGCAATCGTCCGTCGAATCGGTGATGACGCGAAAGGCCATGATGTCGCTGAGCTGCTCGAAGCTGATGTGCCGCTCCTGCATCTTGCGCCAGATCGAATAGGGGTGCTTCTCCCGGCCCGAGACGACGACATGCATGCCCGCCTGCCCCAGCATGGTCTGCAACCCCGTGGCGATGCGCGCCACCTTGTCGCCGCCGCTGCCGTCCTTGAGCTGGGCGAGGCGGCGCGTGATGCTCTCATAGGCGTCCGGCTCCAGCTGCGCGAACGCCAGAAGCTGCATCTCGCGCATGAAGTCGTACATGCCGATGCGCTCGGCTAGCGGCGCATAGATGTCCATCGTCTCGCGCGCGATGCGGCGGCGCTTGTCTTCATTCTTGATGAAATGCAGCGTCCGCATGTTGTGCAGCCGGTCGGCCAGCTTGACCAGCAGCACGCGAATGTCGTCGGACATGGCGAGCAGGAACTTGCGCAAATTCTCCGCCGCGCGCTCATTTTCCGTCTGCGCCTCGATCTTGGAGAGCTTGGTGACGCCGTCCACCAGGCGGGCGACCTCGGGCCCGAATTTCTGGGCGATCTCCTCGGTGGTGGTGAGCGTGTCCTCGATCGTGTCGTGCAACAGCGCGGTCACGATGGTCTTGTCGTCCAAAAAGAGGTCGGTGAGGATGCCCGCCACTTCGATGGGATGGCTGAAATAGGGGTCGCCGCTGGCCCGCTTCTGGCTGCCATGCTTGGCCACCGAAAACACATAGGCGCGGTTGATGAGTGCCTCGTCGGCATCCGGGTCGTAGCTGCGGACCCGTTCCACCAGTTCATATTGACGTAACATGTGTCCCTAGGATGTGGCTTCTTGGTGCCGTTTCGCAACAGTAAAGTGGAGGAAGGGCACACGCCGTGGCAAGCGGGCGACAGTCGGCCGGCCAGCGTGCGCCAGCGCGGGGAGCCGTCATAGCCATGTCAGTTGCCAAGCAGCATGCAACCACTTCCCCTTTGGCGCGACGCCAAGAATGCGCTAGCGTCGTCCGCTATGGGTGCGCGTAAGGGTTCGGATGCCTTCCAGGGCTGTGCATTGCCGGCGGCGCTCGAAGCGATGGGCGAGCGCTGGTCGTTCCTCATCCTGCGCGCCGCGTTCAAGGGCATCGTCTATTTCGAGGATTTTCAGTCCACGCTGGGCATTGCCCGCAATATCCTTTCCAATCGGCTGGCAAGGCTGGTCGCCAACGG
>DASRXY010000156.1:0-16642 GCA_035654035.1 Sphingobium sp.
CGCCTTCGGGTTCGATCGGTACAAGGTGAACCGCGAGGTCGCGCTGGACAGCGTCACGCACCAGCTCAACGCACGCACCGGCGGCTTCTCCCATGCCCTCGACCTCGAGGCAGGGCACCGCTTCGCGCTGGGCAGCGTGGCCCTCACGCCGTTTGCGGGCATTGCCTATGATCGCACCGAGCGCGACAATTTCCGCGAGAGCGGCGACAGCTCGGTTGCGCTCCTCTTCCTCAGCGACAACCGCACGGCCTGGCAGGCACGCGGCGGCGCCACCCTCAGCACCAGCTTCAAGAGCGGCGCGACGGTGCTGACGCCTTACGCCAATGTGGCAGTGACGCATGAGCTGGACAGCGTCGCCGCGCGCATCGCACCGCGTCTCAACGGCATAGCCATGGCGGTGGACGCCGCCTCGGCGGGCAAGACCGGCGTGCAGGGCGGCGTCGGCCTCTCGGCGCTGGTTTCCGAGACGGTTTCGCTGAATGCGGGCTATCGCTACCGCGACACCTCGAACGCGCGCCAGCACTCGGTGAACGCCGGCGTCTCGTTCCGCTGGTAAGAAAAACGGCCGGGCGGGGATGGATCGTCCCCGGCCCGGCCATTTCTTTCGACACGTCAGAAAAGGGGCCGTGCCTGCGGCCCTTTTTTTGTCTTATTTCGTCGCGAGGTTCTTCACCATGAAGGGGATGAGGCCCACGCGTACCCGCTCGGCGAATTTGTCGGCATGGCCGCCTTCAAAGGGCTGATAGCTGTGTTTGAGACCAAAGCGGGTCATCTGCGCGTCCAGCTTGGCATTGTCGTCGATGAGCCCGTCCTGCGTGCCGATCTCGATGCCGAGCGCGCTGTAGGTCCGCATGTTGTGGACATATTGCGAGAGCATGGCGAGCGGCGCGTTGGCGACCCACTGGGCCAGCACGTCCGGCTGGACGACACCGTCCTTGGTCAGCCAGTCGAAATAAAGCGGCGGATTCTGCGGATTGGAGGACCAGGCAGCAGCCGACGCAAGCGCCGCGCGCTCGCCGAAGCCGGCCTTCAGCTTCTCCTCGTCCGACATCTTCTCGATCTTGCCATCCATCTCCGCATTGATGGTGCGCGCGGACATGCAGCAGGCGCTCATGCCGTAGATGGCCGAGAAGATGCCCGGATGCTTCATGGCGATGCGCCAGGTGCCGTAGCCGCCCATGGAGTGGCCGCCCAGGCCGCGGGCGCGCGGTTCGGCGATGGTGCGGTAGTGGGAGTCGATATAGCTCACCAGATCCTTGGTGACGAAGCCTTCCCAGTCGCCGATGGTGGGCGAGCTGGACCACATGGAACCGGCCCATTTGGTGCGGCCACCATCGGGTGCGACCAGAATGAACTCATGCCCCTTCTTCGCTTCGTCCGCGACCGCATCGCCAAAATGGGCAAGGCCGTCGATCTGGTCGACATTGAAGAAATAGCCATGCAGGAAATAGACGACCGGATAGCGCTTGCCCGTATCCGTGCGGTAATTGGGCGGCAGCGCCACGATCACGTCGATCTCCGTGCTGTCGCCTTCCAGATTGCCGACCAGCGAGGGCGCGTGGATCTTTATCTTGTCGACATTGGCCGGCTGCTGGGCCAGCGCGGCGGGGCCGCCCGGACCGGAGGGCTGCGCGAAGGCCGGCGCGCCGAGTGTCAGGCCGGCAAGCGCGGCGCCGGCCGCGAAACGTCCCAGACGATTGAGGATGCCCATTCTTTTCTCTCCTTGATGTATCCTGGTTCTGTTGCTGTCACCGCTTCGCCAGATGCCGGGCGAAGAAGGGCAACATGTAATCGCGCATGCGCTCGGCCAGCCGATTGCCATGGTCGCCGTCATACACCGCCCAATCGTGCGGGATACCAAACTTGCCGAGCGCCTCGTGCATGGCGGTGTCGTCGCGCAGCAGCGCGTCCTTGTCGCCCACTTCCAGTCCGATGGCCGTGAGCCCTTTCAGGGCACCCACATATTGCGGCAGCATGGCGAGGGGCGCATTGGCTGCCCAGGCGCCCAGCGTCACCGGATCAAGCTTGCCGCCCTTCACACCGAAATCCGCATAATAAGGCGGGTTGCGTGGGTTAGGCGACCACGCCACGGCCTGCGCGAAGGCCGCGCGTTGCGCAAAGGGCGCCTTCATCGCGTCCTCGATGGGCATGGCCGCCAGGCGCTGGGCCTGCTCCGGCGTGGTCGTGCGCGGCGAGAGGCAGCAGGGGCTGAGCGCATAGACGCTGGAGAAGATGCCCGGATATTTCATGGCGATCTTGAGCGCGCCATAGCCGCCCATGCTGTGTCCGGCGAGGCCGCGCCCGGCGGGCCTCGCCAGCGTACGATAGCGCCCGTCCACCCAGGCAACCAGATCGCGGCTGATAAAGCCCTCGAAATCGCCGGTGGTGATGGAATTGGAATACATCGCGCCCGCAAAGCGGGTGTAGCTGTCCGGCGCGACGAGAATGAACTCATGGCCACGCGCGGCGGCCGCTGTCACCAGCGCCCGATATTTGACGAGCTCGTCGAGCTGCCGGCTGCTGGCGAAATAGCCATGGAGGAAATAGACGACCGGATAGCGCCGCTGCGTATCCGTGCCGTAGCTGGGCGGCAGGACCACAATCACGTCGCGGAGCGGGCTGTTGCCTTCCAGATTGCCGGCCAGCGCGGGGGAGTGGACTTTCAGTGTCTCGAGCACTGCCTCGCCGGCGGCGGCCCGCGCCGCTGCGGGTGAGAGGAGCAGCACCGCCGCTGTCAGGGCGCCTGCGGCGATCCGGCCAAGTCCCCCCGTGCGTTGCCTCATCGGCGCCATCCCCTGCGTCCTGGACCGTTATTGACTCTGCCCAGTTGATTCTGTCCAGTCTCTCATCGCAACTCTTTCCGCATAACGGCCGGCTTGTCCAGAGCCCCCCGCCGGCCTAGATTGAGCCCATGGCCGATCCTGCGCACAACCCTGTCCACGACCATCGCGAACCGACCGGCGCCAAGCTCGCCCAGGCGGCGCAAGCCACGCTGGAGCGCCAGGGCGAGCAGTGGACGGCCATGCGCGGCGACATCTTCTCCGTGCTGGCGGCGGAAGAACGACCCGCCTCGGCCTACGACATCGCCGACAAGGTCTCGCAGCGGCGCGGCAAGCGCGTGGCGCCCAACAGCGTCTATCGCATTCTCGATCTGTTCGTGGCCAACAACCTCGCCCAGCGGGTCGAGAGCGCCAATGCCTATATTGCCAATGCCCATCCCGGCTGCATGCATGACTGCATCTTTCTGGTCTGCCGGCAGTGCGGCGACGCCATCCATATCGACGACGACGCCGTAACGCAGCAGGTCCGCGGGCTGGCGCAGGCAAGCGGCTTCTCGCCCGAGCGCCCCGTCATCGAAGTGCTTGGCACCTGCGCCAAATGCACCTGAGCAGCCAGACATCAAACCCCTGAAAAATTGCAGTTATCCCGCAATAATTTTGCGGTTTGCTGCGCTCTTGCGCCGGCCCGGTCCTGGTGCCACTAGCGCGCGATAAAACAGATTTCGGGAAAGGGGCTCGCAAACCCGATGACTGGCTCGACCACATTGTCGCCGCTGCGCTATCGTATATTCCTTCTCATTCTGGTGGGCAGTCTGCTCTCCAATTTCGGCAATGCCATCCAGTCGGTCGGCGCGGCCTGGGCGATGACGGCGGCGCGCCAGCCGGCCGACATCGTGGCGCTGGTGCAGAGCGCCACCAACCTGCCGATCATGCTGCTCGCCCTGCCCGCCGGCGCGTGGGCGGACATGTTCGACAAGCGGCTGGTCATGCTGGCGGCGCAATGCGCCATGTTCCTGCTTTCCGTCGGCCTGGCGCTGTTCGCCTTCATGGGCATTCAGAGCCCGCTGGTCGTCATCGGTCTCACCGCCCTGCTCGCCTGTGGCGTCGCCTGCTTCAATCCCGCGCTGGCTGCCTCCATCGGCGGCATCGTGCCGCGCGCGGAACTGGCGGCGGCGGTCGCGCTCAACATCCTCGCCTTCAACGTGGCGCGCAGCCTGGGGCCGGCGCTGGGCGGGGGCATTGTGGCCCTGGGCGGCGCCGAGACGGCCTTTGTCGCCAACGCCCTCTCTTATCTCGCGGTCATCGTCATCCTGTGGCGCTGGCGGCCGCAGGAGCGCGCGCCCGCCGAACGCCGCCCGCTCGGCGCCGTTATCGCCGAGGGCTTCCGCTACGCCATGAGGTCGGGCGAAGTGCGCGCCATCCTGCTGCGCGCCGTCACCTTCACGGCCACCGGCAGCGCCGCATGGGCACTGATGCCTCTCGTCGCCGCCGACCTGCTGCACGCGGGTTCGGTCACCTTCGGCCTGCTGCTCGGTGCGCTCGGCCTGGGTGCCGTTGTGGGTGCGGCCAGCGCCACCTGGTTCCGCACCCGTTTCTCGGCCGAAGCAATCATCCGCACGGCCGGCATCGTCTACGGCATCGGTTGCGTCGGCGTCTCGCTGGCGCCGCCGCTGCCGGCCATGCTGGCGCTGCTGGTGCTGAGCGGCGCGGGCTGGGTGCAGGCGCTCTCCGGCTTCTCCGTCGCCGGGCAGCTCTGGTCGCCGCGTGCCATCGTCGGGCGGATCACAGCCATGGTGAGCAGCCTTACTTTCGGCGGCATTGCGCTCGGCTCCTGGCTCTGGGGCCATTTCGCCGAAGGTCATGGCGTGGCGGCAGCGCTGCTCTTCTCGGGGCTGGGCATGATCGTGCTGCCCCTCATCGGCCTGCTCGCCCCCATGCCCCGCCACGAAGCGCCCGCGCACTGAGCGGTGTTGGCCGCGCCCCCGCCACGGCCTGCCGCAGCAAAGCCATATTCCGGATTTTCCTTGCCCGCAGGCGGTGCCGGCAATCGACATCGCGCCCCGGCATCGCTAAATGTCCGAGGCAATGACGGACCAGCCCGACACCCCCCTGCTCGATCAGGTGCATGAGCCTGCCGATCTGCGCAAGCTCGCTCCGGAGCAGCTCCGCCAGCTCGCCGACGAACTGCGGCAGGAGACGATCAGCGCTGTGGGCGTCACCGGCGGCCATCTCGGCTCGGGCCTGGGCGTCGTCGAGCTAACCACGGCGATTCATTACGTGTTCAACACGCCCGAGGACCGGCTGGTCTGGGACGTGGGCCACCAATGCTATCCGCACAAGATTCTGACCGGTCGACGGGACCGCATCCGTACACTGCGCCAGGGCGGCGGCCTCTCGGGCTTCACCAAGCGCGCGGAAAGCATTTATGATCCCTTCGGCGCGGCTCACAGTTCCACATCGATCAGCGCGGCACTCGGCTTCGCCATCGCCAGCAAGCTCGCCGGCAAGCCCAGCAAGGCCATTGCCGTGATCGGCGACGGCGCCATGTCCGCTGGCATGGCCTATGAGGCTATGAATAATGCGCGCGACGCGGGCAATCGCCTCGTCGTCATCCTCAATGATAACGACATGTCCATCGCGCCGCCGGTGGGCGGCCTCTCGGCCTATCTGGCCCGACTCGTTTCCAGCCGCGAATTCCTCTCGCTACGCGATGTACTCAAGCGCGTCGCCCGTCGCCTCCCCCGCCCGCTCCACCAGGCGGCCAAGAAGACGGACGAGTTTGCGCGCGGCATGGCCATGGGCGGCACGCTGTTCGAGGAGCTGGGCTTCTATTATGTGGGCCCCATCGACGGCCATAATCTCGACCAGCTCATCCCCGTGCTGGAAAATGTGCGCGATATGGCGGAAGGCCCCTGCCTCGTCCATGTCGTGACGCAAAAGGGCAAGGGCTATGCCCCGGCCGAGGCGGCAGCGGATAAATATCACGGCGTGCAGCGCTTCGACGTCATCACCGGCGAGCAGGTGAAGGCACCGGCCGGCCCGCCCAGCTACACCAGCATCTTCGCCAAGGCCCTGCTGGGCGAAGCCGCGCGTGACGAGACAATCTGCGCGATCACGGCAGCCATGCCCGCCGGCACAGGGCTGGACAAGTTCGCCACTGCGCATCCCGAACGCTTCTTCGACGTGGGCATTGCCGAGCAGCATGCCGTGACCTTCGCGGCTGGGCTGGCAGCGCAGGGCATGCGGCCCTTCTGTGCGATCTACTCCACCTTCCTGCAGCGCGCCTACGACCAGGTGGTGCATGACGTAGCGATCCAGAACCTGCCAGTGCGCTTCGCCATTGACCGCGCAGGGCTGGTCGGCGCGGACGGCGCGACGCATGCCGGCAGCTTCGACATCACCTATCTCGCCACGCTGCCCAACATGGTGGTGATGGCGGCAGCCGACGAGGCCGAGCTGGTCCACATGGTCCACACCGCCGCCCTGCACGACAGCGGCCCTATCGCGCTGCGCTATCCACGCGGCAGCGGCGTGGGCGTGGCTCTACCGGAGACGCCGCAGCGGCTCGCGATCGGCAAGGGTCGCATCGTGCGCGAGGGCAAGACCGTCGCCATTCTCTCGCTTGGCACACGGCTGGAGGAAGCGCTCAAGGCGGCCGACGCGCTCGAGGCACGCGGGCTTTCCGCCACCGTCGCCGACCTGCGCTTCGCAAAGCCGCTGGACGAGGCGCTGATCCGCAAGCTGCTCGCCACGCACGAGGTCGCCGTCACTGTGGAGGAAGGCAGTATTGGGGGGCTGGGCGCCCACATCCTTACGCTTGCCAGCGACGAAGGTCTGATCGACGCCGGCCTCAAGCTGCGCACCATGCGCCTGCCCGATCTGTTCCAAGATCAGGACAAGCCCGAGAAGCAATATGACGCGGCACGGCTCAATGCCCCGCACATCGTTGAGACGGTACTCACCGCCCTGCGGCACAATAGCGCAGGCGTCGGGGAGGCCGGAGCGCGGGCATGAACGACCTCGGCGCCCTGGCCCTCGCCAGCGCCGGTTTCACGGTTCTGGTCGGCCTGGGCTGGTGGATCGGCCGCCGCAAGGACAAGCGCCTCGCCGCGTCCCGGCCGGGCATGACACCGGAAACCTTTGTGAAGACGCTGCGCAAGCGCGGCGCGGATGCGGACATTGCGGACGCGGTCTATGATTGGATCGTGGTCTATTACAGCCGCGAAACCCCACCGAACGCCGATGACCGGATGCGGGAGGATGTGCCGATCGACCTGGAGGATATCGAGGCGTTCGTGACCGCCTTCTTCGAGAAGAACGGCCTGCCGGCACCCCATCCGGGTGATCCGGACGCGATGCCCGATCCGTGGGAAAGCACACTCAGTTCTTTCGCAGTCGACTTGACGCGGCGCCGGGCGGCCTTGCGGGGGCGAGCGGAGGCGCGGGCATGAGCGGCATCATCCGCACTGGCATCGGCGGCTGGACCTACGAACCCTGGCGCGGTGTCTTCTATCCCGCCGACCTGCCCAAGGCGCAGGAAGCCGGTTACGCCGTCCGCCACCTCGACACCATCGAAGTCAACGGCACCTTCTACCGCACACAGACGCCCACCACCTTCGCCAAATGGCGCGACATGGCGCCGGAAGGCTTCGTCTATGCCGTGAAAGCCTTGCGCTATTGCGTGGCCAAAAAGAAGCTCGCCGAGGCGGAAGAGAGCATCGGCAAGTTCCTCGCCTCAGGCCTTTCGGAGCTGGGCAACCGGCTGGGGCCGATTCTCTGGCAATTCCGCGAGACACGCGCCTTCGACGCTGATGACATGGCCGCCTTTTTCGCCATGCTGCCTGCATCGATCGACGGCGTGCCCGCGCGCCATGTGGTGGAGCCCCGGCACGAGAGCTTTGCCTGTGCCGAGTTTGTGACGCTGGCCCGCGCACACGGGGTCGGTATCGTCGTTGCCGATCACGAAACACATCCCCAGATCGCCGACCCGACCGCCGATTTCGTTTATGCCCGCCTGATGCGCACGCAGGAGGCTGAGCCAACCGGCTATGATGCGGCCGGGCTGGACCGCTGGGCAGATATTGCACGCGGCTGGGCCCGCGGCGAGCGGCCCGAGGGCCTGCGCTATATGGCGGACGCTCCGGCAGCTGAACGCCGACCGCGTGATGTGTTCGCCTATTTCATCGCCGGCGCGAAAGTGAGAAACCCGGCAGCGGCCATAGCGCTTGCGGAGCGCGTGGTGAAATCGCAGTGAGAACTCTCTGGCTCATCTATTCTGGACTATCGCTCGCCGGCGCGGCCGCAGTCTGGCTTTTCGCCACGGGCTGAAAGGGAGGCATGGCTTGGCTTCCAGACTTGGAACTCATTGCGGCGGGTAAATGGCCTTTATGGGCTGCAATGTTCTTGCTCCTTTATGGACCTCTCTCGTTTGCGGCTTGGGCCTTGGTCAAAGCGATACGATCCCCACAATAAGCCTTCTCCAAAAAGCGCTCGTCGCATTGTGTAACTGTTGGGTTGAGTATCGCCGACGTGACAGTGAGGAACCCGGCAGCGGCCAGGGCGCTTACGGAGCGAGTGTAGGAAATCAACGTACGACTCCCTTCCTCCTCGTGTTCCTGCACAGGCAGAAGCCCAAGGCGGCTAAGCGGTTCGCCTGTCCGGGCCGCCTGCTTTCACAGGAGCCCGGCGGTCTTTTCGATGGAACGATCGAGCTCCGCCTGCCTGCTCAGCCCTGCGGTTGGCCCAGCGAAGCGCGAGCGGACTGACCGTCGCCTTCCGGCGCGGCGACAATGTCAAACACGGTGCGGCCCTTGTCGAGCACTTCGGTCTCACCGTCCGCCACGGACGAGCGGATGCCGAGCATGCTATTCTGCTCGCCGGCTTCGTCCAGCAGCGAGGTTTCGCCACTGCTGCGCGGTGCGGGGCCGCCGAACATCGTGTCGAGCGCTTCCCGCTGGATGTTGCTCTGCTGGCTGGCGGCGGTACCCGGTGCTGGCGGCTTGAGCGAGAAGTCTGGCGGGATCACCAGCGGCGGCTGCCGTGTCACAGCCATTTCGTCGGGTCGGTCGCGATTGAACAGGCTGGTGCCTCCACAACCCGAGAGCAGCGCGAGCGCCGCCGCGGCAATCGGCAGGGAGTGATGGATTCGCATGTCAATTCGTCTCCTTGGGAACGGCCTTCTCGCGCAGGAGAAGCGCACGCGCAAGCAGGATGAGCACGCCGATGGTGATTGCGGCGTCGGCCAGATTGAAGATGAGGAAGGGGCGCCATTCACCGATGTGGAAATCGGCATAGTCCACCACATAGCCCAGCCGCGCGCGATCCGCGATGTTGCCAAGCGCGCCGCCCAGGATAAGGCCCAGCGCCAGGGCGTCGTCCCGGTTGCGCTCGCGCCATAGCCACCAGGCCACGAAAGTGGTGATGCCAGCCAGCATCAGCACAAGCAGCCAGCGCATCACATCCGTTTCCGCCTCGAAGAAGCCCATGGAGACGCCGCGATTCTGCGCCCAGGTGAGATTGAAGAAGGGCGTCAGCCGGATAGGGTCGGTCAGCGGATTGGCCAGTTCAAGCGTGTGCGTTACGATATATTTGAGAATCTGGTCGAGCAGCAGCACCACCGCCGCCGCACTCAGGGCAAGCTTGCGATGATTGGGGATGCACGCGGCTTCGTTCATGCCAGGACGTCCGCGCAGCGCCCGCACAGCGCGCCATCCTGCGGCACTTCAGGCAGATGACGCCAGCAACGGCCGCATTTGGCATGCTCGGTCGCCGTTACTGCGATCGCCGTTTCGCCTTCCGCTTCCGTCACGCTCGCCACGATGCAAATCTCCGCGAAATCCACGTCCGCCGGCACATCAGCCATGCGCACGTCCGCTTCCAGGGACGAGCGCACCACCTTCTCCCGGCGCAAGGGCTCAATGGCTTCGTTGACCTGATCGCGCGATGAACGGATCGCCGCCCAGCGCGCACCGAGCGCCTCGTCGCGCCAATCGGCGTTCACTTGCGGCCATTCGAGCAGATGCACCGAACCCGTCTCGGAGGGGAAGCGCGCCTGCCACACTTCCTCGGCGGTGAAGGGAATGAGCGGCGCGGCATAACGCACCAGCGCATGGAAGAGATGATCGAGCACAGTGCGATAGGCGCGGCGGTCAAGCGTCTCCGCGCCCGTCTCCATGTTGACGTCGCAATAGAGCCGGTCCTTGCGGATGTCGAAGAAGAAGGCGGAGAGATCGTTGTTGGCGAACTCGCTGAGCGCACGCGTGTAACGGCCGAACTCCAGCCAGGTTTCACTGCCCGCACTCTTGTCCACCACCGCGCGCAGCTCAGCGTCCAGCGTAGCGAGGCGATGAAGCATGTAGCGCTCCAGCTCGGGCAACACATCGGGCGCCAGGCGATCCGTCACGCTGTCAAAGCCGGCCAGCGCGCCAAGCATATAGCGGAAGGTATTGCGCAGCTTGCGATAAGCGTCCGAGGCGCCGGCCAGCACTTCCTTGCCGATGCGCACATCGTCGAAATAATCGGTGCTGGCGGCCCACAGACGCAGAATATCCGCCCCGCTCTCGTCCATCACCTTCAGCGGATCGACGGTGTTGCCGAGGGATTTGGACATCTTGCGGCCCTGTCCGTCCAGCGCGAAGCCATGCGTGAGCACCGCCTTGTAGGGCGCATGGCCGCGCGTGCCGCAGCTCTCTAGCAGCGAGGACTGGAACCAGCCGCGATGCTGGTCCGACCCTTCGATGTAGAGATCGGCGCGCGCGCTCTCGCCATAGCGCTTTTCCACCACGAATGCGTGCGTCGAGCCGCTGTCGAACCACACGTCGAGAATGTCGTTCACCACCTCATAGTCGGCAAGGGCGTAGTCGGGGCCGAGAATGGCCTGATGATCGGCGCCGAACCAGGCGTCCGCGCCGCCGGCCTTGAACGCCTCGACGATGCGCGCATTGACGGCAGGATCGTTGAGATAGTCGCCGGTCTGCCGGTTCACATAGAGCGCGATGGGCACGCCCCAGGCGCGCTGGCGCGAAATAACCCAGTCCGGCCGATCGCTCACCATGGCGTGGATGCGGTTGCGCGACCGCGCCGGCACCCAGCGCGTCTGCTCGATGGCCTCCAGCGCCACTTCGCGCAGCGTCGGGCCATTGCTCATGCTGTGATCGGGCGTGGCGGGATGGACGCCCAGCGCAATACCCGCTCCGACGCCGGCCATGAGGCTGGGCACCACGAAGTCGGACGCCTTGCTGGCCCTGTCCATCGGAATGAACCATTGCGGCGTGCAGCGGTAGATGATGCGCGCTTTGGAGCGCCAGGAGTGCGGATAGCTGTGCTTCAGCTCACCGGCGGAAAGCAGCGCGCCCGCTTCGCGCAGATCGGTGAGCATCGGGCCTTCGGGGCCGTTAAACTTCACATTGATGACGCTGCCCTGTCCGCCGAGCCACAGCCAGTCGTCGCGATAGCGGCCATCGTCGGTGACCGCGAACACCGGATCGATGCCGACGGCTTTGCAGGCAATGAAGTCCTCCTCGCCATGATCGGGCGCCATGTGGACGAGGCCGGTGCCGGCGTCCGTGGTGACATGATCGGCGGCGATGAACCGGCGCGGACGGGCGAAGAAACCGCCGAGATGGTGCATCGGATGGCGGGCGACAGCGCCGGCGAGGTCAGCGCCTTTGCCGCTCCAAACAACGGTCCAGCCAGCTCCCTGTGAAAGCCAAGGCGTGTTTCCCGCCCGCTTAGCGAAATCATCCCACAGTTCAGCAGCAGTAAGGTATACGCGACCGTCCGCTCGCATCGCCAGATACTCGATGTCCTCCCCATAAGCGATCGCCTGGTTCACGGGGATCGTCCACGGGGTCGTCGTCCAGATCACCGCATAAGCGCCGGTCAGTTCCGGCGCATTCGGCGCCTCCACAATCTCGAACGCAAGGTCGATCTGGGTGGAAACCACATCCTCATATTCCACCTCTGCCTCGGCGAGTGCCGTCTTTTCCACCGGCGACCACATCACCGGCTTGGCGCCGCGATAGAGCTGGCCGCTCTCGGCGAACTTCAGCAGCTCGGCGACGATGGCCGCCTCAGCCTCATACTTCATGGTCAGATAGGGATCGTCCCAGTCGCCCAGGATGCCGAGACGCTTGAACTGGTCGCGCTGGATGCCGACCCATTTCTCCGCATAGGCCCGGCACTGGGCGCGAAACTCCTGCGGGGGCACCTCGTCCTTGTTCTGCTTCTTCTTGCGGTATTCCTCCTCGATCTTCCACTCGATGGGAAGGCCGTGGCAGTCCCAGCCGGGCACATAGGGTGCGTCCTTGCCGAGCAGGGACTGGCTGCGCACGATGATGTCCTTGAGGACCTTGTTCATGGCGTGGCCCATGTGGATGTCGCCATTAGCATAAGGCGGGCCATCGTGGAGGAGGAAGCGCTCGCGGCCCTTGCGCTCCGCGCGCAGGCGCCCGTAGAGGCCTATTGCCGCCCAGCGCGCCGCGATCTGCGGCTCCTTCTGCGCGAGGCCCGCCTTCATGGGGAAGTCGGTCTGGGGCAGGAAGACGGTGCTCTTATAGTCTGGCTGGTCGGTCATGGGTTTCCGGTCGCGTCCTGCCGTTCGCCTGTGCTGCCAAGATCGTCTCTTTCTTCCTCGAAGCGAAGGAAAGGCCCTCGGCAAGCCCAGCCCGAACGGGCGAGTGCATATATTTCATTCAGCCTGCGCCCCTACGCGAGGCAAAGCGGGTGCGCAAGAACAGCGCTCAGCCGGTCAGCCGCGCATAGGCCACGGAGCCCGTGAACGCCGCCCAGCGCGTGGTCCATTTGCGCACCGGCCTAGCGTTCGGCCAGAAGGGCGTCCACATCGCACCCGGCCCGGCGCCGAGCGCGCGGGCGACTTTCTCGCTGGCTGGATTCTCGGGGTCGATCATATGTAGCGTCTCGTTGCAGACCAGCGCCTCGTGCGCCCAGCGGAACGCAGCGGCGGCAGCCTCCGGTGCATAGCCGCGGCCCTGGGCGCGCGGGAAGATGGCCCAGCCGATCTCAAGACCGGGCCAGCCGGGCGGATGCAGTGGCCCAACATGGCCCACAAAGCTTCCGCTCGCCTTCTCCTCCACCGCGAAATTGCCGAAGCCGCAGGCCGCCCAGTGCCCGGCCAGGAAGCAGAAGCGCCGCCAGCTCTCGCCATGATCGAGCGCCCGTCCTTCCGCTGTGATCGACCGGGCGAAATCATCATCCGCCATTTCCGTGCAGAACGGTACGACGTCGTCCGGCTGGAAGGCGCGCAGGATCAGTCGGGGCGTCTCAATACGCGGCACGTCCATGATGTTATGCGTCTTCCTGGTTCAGGATGGCGCGCGCCTGGCGCACATCTTCATCCATCTGTGCGACGAGCGCCTCGACGCCGGCAAAGCGCACCTCGCCGCGCAGCCGTGCGATAAGCGCCACTTCCACGGTCTGCCCGTAGAGATCGCCCGTGAAATCGAAGAGGAAGGTTTCCAGAAGCTCCCTGGGCGGATCAAACATCGGCCGCACACCCAGATTGGCGGCGCCGCCCAGCATGCGCCCGTCCGCCAACCGTGCCCGCACGGCATAGACCCCATAAGCCGGGCGCAGATAGGGGCCGAGCAGCATGTTAGCGGTGGGGAAGCCGATGGCGCGGCCGCGCTTGTCGCCATGGATGATCTCGCCCTCAATGGCGAAGGGACGCGAAAGCAGGTGCGCGGCGGCAGAGCAATCGCCTTCCACCAGCGCGTCGCGAATGCGGCTGGAGGAAATGACACCCTGTGCATCGCGCACGGCCGGTACGGCCTCGGCCCACAGGTCTCGCCGCGCACCGAGTTCGCCGAGCAGGGCCACCGTGCCCGCCCGCCCCCGGCCGAAAGTAAAGTCCTCTCCGGTGACGACACCCGCCGCCCCGAGATCGTCCGTCAGCATGGCCACGAACTGCTCCGCCGTGCGGCTGGCCAGCGCCCGATCGAAGTGGAAGACCAGCATCGCGTCCGCCCCCGCCGCCGCGAACAGCCGCTCTCGCTGGGCAAGCGTGGTGAGGCGAAAGGGCGGCGCGTCCGGCTGGAACAGGCGCACGGGATGCGGATCGAACGTGGCGACGATGGCCGGACGTCCTTCCACCCGCGCACGCGCAACAGCTCGGCCCACCACCGCCTGATGGCCGAGATGAAATCCATCGAAGTTACCGAGCGCCATGACAGCTCCGCGCAGATGCGCGGGCACGCCCCCCTCGCTCGTCAGCCGTTCCATGGCTGGCCGCTATAAGGAGGGTGCGCGGCCCGCGCCAGCCCGGTTTTGGGCTCTCTCGCCCCTCGGGAGAAAAGCGTGCGCCCTTACGGGTAAAGCGGCACGGAGCCCATGAAGGGACCGCCGGCCTCATAAATATCCTCCTCCATGCGCCGGCGGCGACTCTCCAGGTCGACGCCGCCGTCCAGGAAGGAAATGAGATCGTCGTTGAGCTTCTCGGGCGCCGTGGCGAAGAGGCCATGAGGTTCGCCTTCATATTCGAGTAGCAACGCCTGCGGAATGGCGCGTGCCGCCGCGCGGGCGGACGGCTCTATCGGTACGGTCTTGTCCTCGATGCCATGGACGATCAGCGTCGGCACATTGAATGCCGCCATGTCCGGCCGGAAGTCCGTGCGGCCAAAGGCGTCCACGCAGTCCAGTGTCGCTTTGGGGTTAGCCATGGCGCCCATGGAGAAGGTCCAGTCGAGCAGCGCCTGGCTGACCGGTCGCGACATGAAATGAACACCATAGAAGGTTTTGCCGAACTCCTGGAGGAACGCGAAGCGGTCGGCGCGAATCCTCTCCTGCATGTCGTCCAACACGCTTTCGTCGACACCGTGGGGATTGCTCTCGTCCTTGAGCAGATAAGGTGTGACGGCCGAAATGAGCGCAACGCGATCCACCCGGCCGCTGCCGTGGCGAGAGAGATAGCGCGCCACCTCGCCGCCCCCCATGGAGAAACCGACCAGCGCGGCCTTGTCGATCTCCTGTGCCGCGATCACGTCGGCCAGGTCGTCGGCAAAGCGGTCGTAATCATAACCGCCGGCCATGTGGGAGGAACGCCCGAAGCCGCGCCGGTCGTAGGTGATGACGCGATAGCCCGCCTCGGCAAGCTCGAGCATCTGATATTCGAACATGTCGCCGTTGAGCGGCCAACCGTGGATGAGGATGACCGGGCGGCCCGTCCCCATGTCCCTCACATGGAGATAGGCGCCGTCGCTTGCCCTGATATGCATGGATCGTCTCCCGGGTCTGGAGGGTCTGTCGGCAGAACCCCCGGGGAGAGCGTGCGTTCCGCTTGTCGCAGCCGATCAGCTTAGGCGCGCCGTAGCGTCACATAGCTATAGGCGGGCACGGTGCCGGCGGCGGGGAAGTCTTCGCGCGCCGTCTCGCGCCAGCGCGCCGGATCGGCGGGGTCGATACGGGCGTCACCGGGCGGCGAGAGATTTACCTGCGTAATCTCCAACCGATGCGCGATAGGCTCGAACAGTCGATAGATCTCGGCGCCGCCGATAACCGCGATGACCGGCGCGTCCGCCACGCGGATCGCCTCGTCCACCGAATGGACCACCTCGGCGCCAGGCGCGGACCAGTTCCGATCGCGTGTCAGTACGATATGGCGCCGGCCGGGCAGCAGGCCGGGCAGGCTGTCGAAGGTCTTACGGCCCATGACCATCGGCTTGCCCATGGTCAGATCCTTGAAGTGACGCTGCTCACCCGGGATCTTCCAGGGAATATCGCCTTCCGAACCGATCACGCCATTGTCGGCGCGGGCGATGAAGAGCGCGATTTCGGGGGTTTCGGCCATGCTGCGCTCCTCACTCCGTTCAGAAATGCAAACGCGTCACATGGCCCATCTTGCGGCCCGCCCGCGCCTCGTGCTTGCCATAGAGATGGAGATGCGCGGCCTCATCGGCAAGGATCTCGGGCCAATCATGCGCCTGCGCGCCGATGAGATTGCGCATGGAGACGGCCGGCGCGTCGAGCGCAGTCGAGCCCAGGGGCAGCCCGCAAATGGCGCGGACATGGTTCTCGAACTGGCTGGTGACGGCGCCCTCGATGGTCCAGTGCCCGCTGTTGTGAACGCGCGGCGCCATTTCGTTGAAGATCGGACCATCCGCACCGGCGAAAAATTCCAGCGTCAGCACACCGACATAATCGAGCGCATCAGCCACCTTGCGGGCCGTGCCACGGGCTTCCGCCTCCTGCGCGCGGACGGGCGCCGGCGCGGGGACCGTGGAGGTGGCGAGGATGCCGCTCTCATGGACATTGTGCGGCGTATCCCAGAAGCGCACTTCGCCGTCATGGCCGCGCACCAGGATCACCGAAAACTCATGCTCGAAGCGCACGAAGCCCTCCAGCACCGCCGCCGGTTGGCCGCCGATCTCCGTCCAGGCCCTGTCGAGCGTGGCGGGCGCGACATCGCCGATGCGGGCCTGGCCCTTGCCGTCATAGCCAAACCGCGTGGTCTTGAGGATGGCGGGGGCACCCACGGCGGCGATGGCGGTGGTCAGCGCGGCGCGGTCGTCCACCGGCGCATAAGGCGCGGTGCGGCCGCCCAATCCCGCGACAAAGCCCTTTTCCAGCAGTCGGTCCTGCGCGACACGCAGCGCCGCAGCATTGGGTTGAACGTGGCCAAGCCCGGCCAGCAGCGAAACGGCGCCCGCCGGCACATTCTCGAACTCATAGGTGATGACGTCGACGTCCTGCGCGAACCGCTCGAGCGCCGCGCCGTCCTCATAATCGGCCTGAGTCCAGCGCGCGCTCACATCGGCAGCCGGGCCGCTCGCTTCGGGCGCGTAGATGTGGCTGCGATAACCGAGCTGGGCGGCGGCAATGGCAATCATGCGGCCAAGCTGGCCACCGCC
>DASRXY010000157.1:0-2924 GCA_035654035.1 Sphingobium sp.
AGCCGGTCGGCCAGCCACGGGTCGGCGGCGATCTCGGCAAAAAACGGGGCGTGCGGGTCGAAGTCCGGCCCGCGTGCCAGCACCGGCGCCAGATCGAAACGGAAGCCGTCCACGCCCGCCTGCCGCACGAAATGGCGCAGGCTGGCAAGCACGAGCGCGCGCACGGCCGGTTGTGCGAAATCCAGCATGTTGCCGGTGCCGGTGTGATTGACGAGCTGTCCGTCGGGCGCACGCGCGTAAAGGACGTCGTCCAGTCCCCGCAGCGAGAGGATGGGCCCGTGCACGTCACTCTCGCCGGTGTGATTGAAGACGAGGTCCAGGATCACGCCGATGCCGGCCTCATGCAGCCGCGCGACCGTGCGCCGCAGCTCCGCCACGCCGCCGGGCGCGAGGCGCGGATCGAGCGCCATGGGCACCACCGGATTATAGCCCCAGGCATTGCGCAGCCCGAGCGGCGGCAAGTGGCGCTCGTCGATCCAGGCGACAATGGGCATCAGCTCCACTGCACTCACCCGCAGCTTGCGCAGATGGGCGAGAATGGCGGGATGGGCCAGCGCGGCGATGGTCCCGCGCTGCGCAGGCGGCACCTCCGGGTGCAGCATGGTGAAGCCGCGCACATTCACTTCGTAGAGGAGTCCGCCCGGCGCGAAGCGCGGCAGCGCGCGTGGCACGTCCGGCAGCGGCGCCTCCAGCACGGCGCGCGGCACCAGGGCGGCCGTATCGACGCCGCGCGCATTGAGCGCCGCATCCCAGCGGAATGGGCGGTCGACGGCGGTCGCATAAGGATCGACCAGCAGCTTGGCGGGGTCGAACCACTGCCCTCGCTCGGGCGCCCATTCGCCAGCGGCGCGATAGCCGTAACGCTGCCCGGCGTGCACGCCCGGCACACGCAGCCGCCAGAGGTCGCCCGCGCGCGCCATCGGCAGGCGGGTCTCCGTTTCGCCCTCGAACAGGCAGAGCTGCACCGCCTCGGCCAGCGGCGCGCGCACGGCGAAGGTGGCGCCGCTGCGCTCCGACCGCGCGCCCGGCGCCTCCATCAGGTGATGACGTCCGGCGCCGTGCGGCCGGTATGGCGGGCGACGCCGGCCAGCATCTCGGCCGCCGCGATGAGATTGGCCAGCATCACCCCCACCTCCTCGTCGAGCGCGCCGCCGGCCGGCTCGTAGCGCTCCAGATAGACGCGCAGCGTCGCGCCCTGCGTGCCCGTGCCCGAGAGGCGGAAGACGATGCGCGATCCACCCGCGAAGAGAATGCGCAGGCCTTGCCCGCGCGAGGCCGATCCATCGACCGGATCATGATAGGCGAAGCTGTCCGCCCGCTCGACCGTGAGCGCCCCCACCGTGCGGCCGGGCAGGCGCGGCAGCTCGGCCTCCAGTCCGCGCATCAGGGAATTGGCCGCTTCGATCTCCAGTCCCTCATAATCGTGCCGGGCATAATAATTGCGCCCAAAGCGCGCCCAATGATCGCGGACCAGCGCATCGACGCCGATCCGGCGGACCGCCAGGATGTTGAGCCACAGCAGCACGGCCCAGATGCCGTCCTTCTCACGCACATGGTCACTGCCGGTGCCCGCGCTCTCCTCGCCGCAGAGCGTGGCCTTGCCGGCATCCAGCAGATTGCCGAAGAACTTCCAGCCCGTGGGCGTCTCGTAGCACGGAATGCCCAGCGCCTTCGCCACCCGATCCGCCGCGGCGCTGGTCGGCATGGAACGGGCAATGCCCTTGAGGCCCGCCGCATAGCCCGGCGCCAGATGCGCATTGGCCGCCAGCATGGCGAGCGAATCCGAAGGCGTCACGAAGCGTCTGCGGCCGATGATGAGATTGCGGTCGCCGTCGCCATCCGATGCCGCGCCGAAATCGGGCGCGTCCGGCCCCATCATATGGTCGTGAAGCGCCCGGGCGTGGATGAGATTGGGGTCGGGGTGGTGCCCGCCGAAATCCTCCAGCGGCGTGCCGTTCCACACCGTGCCGGGCGCGAAGCCCAGCCGCCGCTCGAAAATTTCCGTCGCATAGGGGCCGGTGACGGCGCTCATTGCATCGAACGCCATGGTGAAGCCCGCGCGCACGGCCGCGCGGATCGCCTCGAAATCGAAAAGGCTCTCCATGAGCGCGGCATAATCGGCGACGCTGTCCACGATCTCCACGGTCATGCCCGCCACCTGGCAAGTGCCGAGCGTATCGAGGTCGATGTCCGCGGCATCCACGGTCAGCCAGCGGTCGATGACAAGCGTGCGCGCATGAATGGCATCGGTCACTTTTTCCGGCGCCGGGCCGCCATTGGCGACATTGTACTTGATCCCGAAATCCTCGTCCGGCCCGCCCGGATTATGGCTGGCCGAGAGAATGAGGCCGCCCAGCGCGCGATAGTTGCGGATGAGGTTGCTGGCGGCCGGGGTCGAGAGGATGCCGCCCTGTCCCACCATCACGCGGCCGAAGCCATTGGCCGCCGCCATGCGGATCGCCTGCTGGATGACCGCACGGTTGTGGTAGCGCCCGTCTCCGCCGATAACGAGCAGCGCACCGGCCTTGCCCTCCACCACATCGAAGACGGACTGGATGAAATTCTCCGCATAATTGGGCTGCGCGAAGACCTTCACTTTCTTGCGCAGGCCGGACGTGCCGGGCTTCTGGTCGTCGAAGGGAGTCGTCGGGATGGTAAGGACGGTCATGCCTGCTCCTTGAGACGCGCATAGAGCTGCGCATAGGCCGCGCCACTGTGCGACCAGGTGAAATCGGCGGCCATGCCGCGCTTCTGGATCCGCGGCCATGCGCCGTCCTGCCCAAACAGGCGCACGGCGCGCGTAATGGCATGGGCCAGCCCCTCGCGACTGACGGGCGCGAAGAGAAGGCCGGTCGCCGCGCCCGCGCTCACCGCCGCGAGATTGGCATCGACGATGGTGTCGGCGAGCCCGCCGGTGCGCGCGG
>DASRXY010000158.1:0-2556 GCA_035654035.1 Sphingobium sp.
CCCGAAGGGCCGGGTGAGCATCTGTGTTGAAAGTCAAGCCTGATGTGCCTGCCACAGCCGATCCTCACGGATAAGCACATTGGCAAGCACGACGAGCTTGCGCATGACGGCGGTGATGGCGACCTTGGGTTTTTTGCCGGCCGCGCGCAGCCGCCGGTAGAACCCGGACAGGCCAGGATTGAAGCGGGCTGCGGCGATGGCGGCGAAGTAGAGGGCGGTGCGCACATGGGCGCGCCCGCCTCGGATCCGGCGTTGGCCAGCGGTAGCGCCGCTGTCGCAGGCGAGCGGCGCGAGGCCGGCCAGAAGACCGGCCGCCTTGCCCGAGCAGGTGCCGAGCTCCGGCAGACCGATGATCAACGCCACCGCCGCGACCGGGCCGATGCCGGGGATCGAGCGGACGATCTCATAGCGCCGCTTGAGGGCAGGATCGGATGCGATACGGCGGTCGATCTCGGCCTCGAGGCGGGCGATATGGGTGGCGATGGCCTTCAGCCGGCGGCCGAGCTCGGCCTTGAGGAAGGCGGTCTGGCTGGCCGCGCGCTGATTGGTCAAAGCCGTCTGGTCCGCGATCGCGGCCGCGCGTGCGCGCACCAGCTCTTGCAGCGCCGCGAGCGCTTCTGCCACGGGCGGGGTTGCTGCCGGCTCGAGACTTTCGGCAAGGATCGCGAGCACACGTGCATCGAGCCGATCGGTTTTGGCCAGCTGGCCAGTGGCTTCGGCAAACAGACGCGAGCGCAGCGGATTGACAACGGCCACCGCGAACCCCGCGGCGCTGAGGGTGCGGTGCGGCTGGCGGTGGTACTTGGCGGTGGCCTCCATGACGATGACCACGACCTGGAGCCCGGCGAGATGACGCTTGAGGCGCTTGAGGCCGTCCGGCGTGCTCGCGATGCGGAACTGGTGGCCAATGGGATGGAGATAAACGTCGAGCCAGTCTTTACAGACATCGACGCCGACGTAGACTCGCGGTGCGCTTTGCTCGGGCGGAACCTTGCCTTGCATGCGGGACTTGCTCCCTGTCATCTGTCCAGGACAAGCGCAAAGGACGGACGGACCAGGCTCACCCGCGGTTCTCGACCTTGGGGTTTACGGTCCCGCCCGTCCGGCCTTCGGGAGGTGGCCACCTCCCGAAGGGCAGCCCGCATGTTCAGTGATTCGGGCCACGATCAACATGCAAGGGGTTACAACAGCCGCTACCGGCGGCCCCCCTCACCCCGACCCTCTCCCCGCCGGGGAGAGGGAGATTGGGGGCAAGCTTGACTTGGCGTGCTTCTGTCTAAATCGGAAATGCTCTAGACCTCAGCGCCCCGCAAAGGCTCCCAAGGCTGCGAGAGCTTCGTCGACATCGAACGGGGTGTGGTCGGCGCTGATCTGGAAGCGGATTTCCTCGTCGCCCTTGGGCACGACCGGAAAGTTCAAGCCCGTGGCCAGAATGCCGGCGTTGCGCAAATGGGCAACGAGCGTGGCTGTCCGCGTCGTATCGCGAACCATCAGCGGCACGACCGGGTGTTCGCCGGGCAGCGTTTCGAGGCCGAGGGCGGTCAAACCGTGGCGAAAGCGGGCCGTCATCTCACGGAGGTGATCGAGCAGCTGCCGCCCGCGCGGACCGTCGACGATATCGACCGCCTTGCAGGCCGCAGCGGCCTCCGCCGGCGTGATCGGGTTGGAGTAGATGTAGAACGGCGACGTCTCGCGCAGGTAACGGATGACCGTTGCGCTGCCCGTCACGTAGCCACCGTTGACGCCGAACGCCTTGCCGAGCGTGCCGACCAGGAGATCGGCCTTGGCTCCAGTCACCTCCTCCGTACCCCTGCCGGTGCGGCCGAACGCGCCGACGCCATGGGAGTCGTCGACCACGAGGATCGCGTTCTCCGCGAAGTTGGCGTCATGAGCGTCGATGATGCTGCGCACGGCATCGAGCGGCGCATGATCGCCCCGCATGCTGAAGACGCCGTCGGTGACGACGATGGCGCGGTCGCAAGACTTCGCGGCTTCCGTGAGGTGACGCTCCAGATCGGCGAGATCGAGATGCCGCCAAATGCGCTTCTCCGCTGGCCGCCCGAGTGCAATCGCATTGATGATGCAGTTGTGATTGAGCTCGTCGCTAATGACGGCGGTGCGGTCGGTGATGAGCTGCGGGAGCAGGCCCATGACGGTCGCGTAAGCGGAGCTGAACAGCATCGCCGCCTCGCGATCGTGAAAAGCAGCAAGCCGGCGCTCCAGGGCCACGTGCGGCGCCCACGTGCCGCTGATGAAGCGAACCGCCCCCGGCCCGGTGCCGTACTTGAGGACCGCACTGTCCTCAGCCGCCTTCACCTCCGCGTCGAGCGACAGGCCGAGATAGCTGTTGGAGTTCATCCGCAGAAACGGCTGCGCGCCATAGCCTTCGAGCAGAAAGCGCGGCCCCTTCTGGCCATCGGCCGGAATGACGCCGGTGATGACGCTCTCCTCGCCCTTCAGCCGTCCCGCGTGGCCGAGCTCCCACAGCCGCTCGGCGAGCTTCTTCTCCAACCGTTCCGCGCCCATCGCGACCTCCCGTAGCTCATCGCGGCGGTT
>DASRXY010000159.1:0-5384 GCA_035654035.1 Sphingobium sp.
ACGGGTGACTATAGCCGTGGCGCGTCCGGCTTCCTCATCGAGGATGGCCGGCCGTCCCATGCCGTGGCGGAAGTGACGATCGCCGGTAATCTCAAGGAGATGTTCGCCAACTTGGTGGCGGCGGACGACCTGCGCTTCCGCTATGCCGTCAATGCGCCCACTCTGCGCGTCGATGGGATGACCGTTGCCGGCGAATGATCCACGCCTCGATGCGGTTCTCGCCATTGCGGGGGAGGCCGCCAATGCGGCGATGCGGTTCTGGGCCGCCGGGCGGCGCATGGAGCGCCAGTGGGAAAAGGAGCCGGGGCAGCCGGTCAGCGATGCCGACCTGCATGTCGATGCGCTGCTGCGCGCGCGGCTGGAAGCGCTGATCCCACAAGCCGGCTGGCTTTCCGAGGAAAGTGTGGAGACTCCCGGGCGGGCGGAGCGGCGCGCCGCCTGGGTGATCGATCCCATCGATGGTACCCGCGATTTCGTGCGTGGGCGCACCGGCTGGGCGATTTCCATCGCGCTGGTCGAGGATGGCGCGGTGAGCATCGGCATTTTGGCGGCGCCGGCGCGTGGCGAGCTCTGGTGGGCCGCACGCGGCGCGGGCGCGTGGCGCAATGGCGCGCGGCTGCGCTGCGGCGCGCACCCCACCCTCTCGGGCGCGCGTATCCCGGCCGACCATCTGCGCGGCGTGGACATCGATTATGTGCTGGTGCCCAAGCCCAACAGCATCGCGCTGCGCATGGCCATGGTGGCGGCAGACGAGGCCGATGCCGTGGCGAGCATCCGCTGGGGCGCCGAGTGGGATATCGCCGCCGCCAGCCTGATCGCGCAGGAAGCAGGCGCCGTGGTGACGGACGTGCTCGGCCGCCCGCTGCATTTCAATCGGCCGGATCCGCGCGCTCTGGGCATTCTTTGCGCCGTGCCGCCCATCCACGCCGCTGGCGTCGCGCGGTTGCACGACCGGGCCGTGGCGATCCTCGGCGAAGATAAGGCGAGGCCTCGCCGGCATGAGTGAGGGCGCGCGCGGCAGATGCCCTCACAGGTCTTGAGCTTGTCCTATCCGTCATTCCCGCAAAAGCGGGAATCTACTTCCCAACCGCCTGGATTCCCATTTTCTCGGGAATGACGGGCGTAAGGCGGCTTAAGCAAGCCGTTGCTGTCCTGCGGGCCAGGCGTGGCGCGATGGGCTGCTTCGTAAACGGCAGCGAGCCGGGCGTGGCAGCGGCGGATTTCGCTGTCGGTCGAGGAGTGCGCGAAGAGGCTGTGTTGCCGCACGCGCCGTTGGAAGAAGAACATCGACCGTCCTGTCATGGGCCTACGCCGCGCCGGTGCCGCCGCCCTGGATCAGGCAGGAATCTTGAGATGCAGCAGCTTGCGCGGGCGGTGCCGGTGCGCGAGCGCCTCATAGGCCTCGACGAGGCGGTTATGCATGGCGCGGTCTTCCGCCTGGGTCGCAGCCTGGGCAAGAGCGCGATGCTCACGCGCCCGGCGATGATAGTAGCTGTGTCGCGATGGAATCATGGGTCCTCCGGGACCCTTTGAAGCATGCGGACCTTGCCGGAACCTTGATGCCGATCAAAAGTGGGGAGAAGCCGCGCGCTTGCGCTGGCAGAAGCTGCGAACGCATCGGTTGAAGCCGAGGAGCCCCCAACCCGTCAGGCGGGGCGCCGCCACAGGGCCGGGTCGCGCGGACCGGTGCCGTAGAGCTGGCGCCGCCGCCACGCGAAACGCCAGCCCGCCAACACATGGCGGAGCTTTTCCGCGCGCGACGTATAGACCCGCATGGCCAGCGCACGGGCGGGATCGGCGGCGACCTTGCGGGCGATGCCGCCGTAGATGCCGGCCGCCGCGAGCACCGCCCAGGCACAGCGCCGAGGCAAGGCGGGCGTGCCGTGCCGCGCGCTCGCCTCGTAGCGCGCCGCCATGTTCGCAAGGCGGCGGGCAATGGCGGCAAGGGCAGGGCGTGTTGCCGGCGCCAGCAGATCGGCGGGGTCGATGCCGGCCTCGGCGAGCCAGCCGGCGGGGAGGTAGCAGCGCCCGGCGCCGGCATCCTCGGCAATGTCGCGGGCGATGTTGGCGAGCTGGAAGGCCAGCCCCAGGTCACAGGCGCGGGCCAGCGTCGCCTCGTCGTCGGGCGCCATGCCCATCACCAGCGCCATCATGCAGCCGACGCTGCCGGCGACATGATAGCAATAAAGCAGCAGGTCCGTCTCGTCGCGCGGCCGCCAGCCCGCCGCGTCCAGCGCGAAGCCGGCGACCAGATCGTCGATATAGCGGCGCGGGATGCAGCATTCCGCCGCCACCATCCGCAGGCCCCGGAACGCGGGCGGCACATCCGTCTCGCCGCGCAGCGCGCGCTCGGTCAGTGTCTCGATCCGGGCCAGGCGGGCCTGCGGATCGGCGGGAAGCGACATGGTGCCGCCGTGATCCTGCCCGTCCGCCATGTCGTCGCACGCGCGGCACCAGGCATAGAGCAGCCAGGCCCGCTCGCGCGTTGCCGGATCGAACAAGCGCGAGGCGGCGCGAAAGCTCTTCGATCCGCGCGCGATGCTCTGGCGGGCATGGGCGACCAGGGCGGCGCGTTCGGCGGTCATGGCGGGCTCGTCCTCATGGCCGGCGGCCCCTATAACCGCTCGATGGGGATGGCGGTGATCGGGCGATGCGGCTGATAATGTTCCATCGCTTCGATCAGCGCGTCCAGCGCGTCACGGGCAATGAGAATGCCGGCATGGGCCGGGCGAATGAATCCCACGGCGGTCATATGCGCCGCGAAGGCCAGCAACTGGTCGTAGAAGCCGCCGGCGTTGAGCAGGCCCACGGGCTTGGCATGATAGCCCAGTTGCGCCCAGCTCACTGCTTCCCACAACTCGTCCATGGTGCCCACGCCGCCGGGCAGCGTCAGGAACCCATCGGAAAGCGACGTGAACAGCGATTTGCGCGCATGCATGTCTGGTACGACATGGAGTTGCGTGAGCCCGCGATGCGCGACCTCCGTCGTCACGAGCGCGTCGGGAATGACGCCGATCACCTTGCCGCCGGCCGCCAGCGCGGCATCCGCCAGCGCACCCATCAGGCCCAGTCTCCCGCCACCATAGACGATGGTGATGCCCCGCTCGGCCAGTGCCGTGCCGACCGCATGCGCCGTCTCCATATAGAAGGGATCGGCCGGCGTGGCCGAGCCGCAATAAACTGCAAGGCTGGTGAGGCGGCTCATCGGCCAAGATCCTCGATCATCAGGCCCGCCGTTGCGCGCGCCGAGCCGACCACGCCGGGAATGCCGGCGCCGGGATGCGTGCCCGCGCCCACGAAATAGAGGTTGGACAGAATGTCGTCGCGATTGTGGGCGCGCAGCCAGGCGCTCTGGCTCAACAGCGGCTCCAGGCTGAAGGCGCTGCCCATGTGCGCATTGAGATCCTGCGCGAAATCGCTCGGCGCATAGGAGAATTTGACCTTGATGCGCTTCTTGAGGTCCGGGATCAGCCGCCGCTCCACTTCAGCGAGAATACGCGCTTCCATGAGCGGCCCGATTTTCGCCCAGTCGATGGGCAGCTTGCCCATGTGCGGCACCGGCGCCAGCGCATAGAAGGTCGAGTGGCCGGGCGGTGCAAGGCTTGGGTCCGTGACCGTGGGGTGGTGGAGATAGAGCGAGAAATCCTGCGCCAGCACGCCATGATCGAAGATGTCCCTGAGCAGCCCTTCGTAGCGTGGGCCGAACAGGATCATGTGGTGCGGGATGCCCGGCCATGTCCCCTCGATGCCGAAATGGACGAGGAACAGGCTGGGGCTCCAGCGCTTGCGGGTGAGCGCGTCGGCCTGTCGGGGCCCGCGCGCATGGCGGGCGAGCAGGTCGCGGTAGCTGTGCATGAGGTCGGCGTTGCTGGCCACGGCATCCGCCTCGATGCGCCGGCCGCCGCGCGTGGTGACGCCGGTGGCGCGGTCGCCCACCGTCTCGATCCGCGCGACCGGGTCGCCCAGCAGCAGCGTGCCGCCCAACCGCTGGAACTGCATGGCCATGGCGCGCACCAGCGCATGGGTGCCGCCCTTGGCGAACCACACGCCGCCATCCTTCTCCAGCTTGTGGATGAGCGCATAAATGCCGCTGGCGGTCATCGGGTTTCCGCCCACCAGCAGTGTATGGAAGGAGAAGGCCTGCCGCAGCTTCTCGTTGCGGATGAAGCGCGAGACGATGGAATAGACCGAGCGCCACGCCTGATGGCGGGCAAGGGCCGGGGCCGCCTTCACCATCGCCTTGAAATCGAGGAAGGCGACATGGCCGAGCTTGCAATAGCCCTCCTCATAAACCCCCGCCGCATAATCCAGAAAGCGCTGGTAGCCGGGCAGGTCGAGCGGCTCGATCCGCGCGATTTCCTCGCGCAGGCGTGGCTCGTCATTGGAATAGTCGAAGCTGGTGCCGTCGCCCCAGTGGAGCCGGTAGAAGGGCATGACCGGCAAAAGCGTCACGTCGCGCGCCATGTCGTGGCCGGTGAGTTGCCAGAGCTGTGCCAGGCAATCGGGGTCGGTGATGACGGTCGGCCCGGCGTCGAAGGTGAAGCCCTGCTCCTCGCGCACATAAGCGCGCCCGCCCGGCCGGTCGCGCGCCTCGACGATGGTGGTGGCGATGCCCGCTGCCTGGAGGCGGATCGCCAGCGCAAGCCCGCCGAAGCCGGCACCAATAATAACGGCCTGTTTCATGCGTCCTGCACTCCCAATGCCTGAATGGCGCGGCCGAGTGGGACGGGCGGACGGCCGGCCAGCAGCCGCACTCGGTCGAACAGGCGTGAGCGGCCGGCATAGAAACGCCCGATCAGCGCCGGGTCGAGCCGGTAGAAGCGCGCCAGCAGGCGCCAACGCTCGGCCGGCTCGGCAGCGCGGAAAAGCAGGCGCGCAAGCAGCCGATAGAAGGCCTGACCGCGCCAGTGCGCTTGCGCCATGCCGTGGAGGGCATGGTGCAGCGCAGGCCCGGAAAGGTCCGGTAGCCTGCTCACCGCCTGCGCCACGCGCACCGCGTCCGGCAGTGAATAGCCGGTCATGGCGTGGAAGAAGCCGCCGCGCAGCCCCACCTTGGCGACGCCGGGCGAGTCCGCGGCCCAAAAGCGGTCGAAATCCCCGCCCATGCAAACGGGCAGCACGCCGGTTTCGAGACGTGCGCCGGGCGCGCCCTGCCAGCCCTGCCGTCCGGCATAAGCGGCGATGCGGCCCTGGAGCCGCGCCACGTCCAGATCCGGCGTCTCGGCATAATAAGTGTCCTCGATGAACAACTCGGCGGCGCCCAGCGGCAGCGTGTAGACGAAGCGATACCCTTCCGCCTGATCGACCCGTGCATCCATGATGATCGGGCGAGCAAGACCATGGGGCGCGGTCGTCCGCCAGCTTGCGCCGACGAACTTCTGCCA
>DASRXY010000160.1:0-9119 GCA_035654035.1 Sphingobium sp.
TGGAGCGGGACCCGGTGGCATCCACCGGACCGCCCTCTCTTGACCCTCCGCCTTCCGGCCCGTCGGAAAGCAGCCGGACCGCTCTGCCCGCCCATCTCTAGAAGGATCGTCCTTTCGCTCCGTTTGAACGAACGGACGCGCCATCCTAGCAGGCCGCCAGCCCCTGATCGAGGCCGGCCAGCAGATCCGCTTCATGCTCCAGCCCCACCGAGAGGCGCAGCAAGCCATCGCCGATGCCGGCCACCTGCCGCGCCGCCTCGCCCATGTCGGCGTGAGTCATGGTGGCGGGATGAGCGACCAGGCTCTCCACACCGCCGAGCGACTCGGCCAGCGTGAACGTGTGCATATGTTCAAGGAAGCGGCGCACCGCCGCCGCGCCGCCGGCGAGCTCGAAGCTCAGCATCGCGCCGAAGCCACTCTGCTGGCGCGCGGCGGTGGCGTGGCCGGGGTCGGTGGCGAGTCCCGGGTAATGGACCCGCGCGACTGCCGCATGTCCGGCGAGATGGGTGGCGAGCGTCATGGCGTTCCGCTGCTGGCGCTCGATGCGCGGGAAGAGCGTGCGCACGCCGCGCAGAGTGAGCCAGGCATCCATGGGCGATCCGGTGCTGCCCACCACATTGGCCCAGTGGCGCAGCCGTTCCGCCTGAGCCGTCTCGGCGGCAATCACGGCGCCGGCGATCACGTCCGAATGGCCGTTGATGAACTTGGTGGTGGAATGGACGGCATAGTCCGCACCGAGCGCGATGGGCCGCTGCAGCGCTGGTGAGAGAAAGGTGTTGTCCACCGCCACCTCCGCCCCGGCCTCCTTGGCACGGCGGGCAAGCGCCGCGATGTCCACCACGCGCATCAGGGGATTGCTGGGCGTCTCGATCAGCACCAGCGTCGGTTCATCCTGCAACGCCTCGTCGAAGGCGGCTGGGTCGTTCTGATCGACCAGCAGCAGGCGGATCTGCCGACGCTCGGCCCGCGCCTTGAGCAGGCGCATGGTGCCGCCGTAGCAATCATGCGGCGCGATCACGAGATCGCCCTGGCAAAGCTGGCTCACCAGCAAGTCGAGCGCGGCCATGCCGCTGGAGGTGACGACCGCTCCCGCGCCGCCTTCCAGCCGCGCCAGCACGTCACTCAGCAGGTCGCGCGTGGGATTGCCGGCGCGGCCATAATCATAAACGCCCGGCTGGTCGTAGCCGGGGAAAAGATAGGTGGTGGAGAGATAGAGCGGCGGCGCCACCGCACCGAAGGTGGGATCGGTCGCGACGCCTTGCGCGGCGGCCACCGTCTCGGGCCGGACATCGGCCGGGGTCGCTGCCTTCTTATTGGACCCTGGACTGGAACTCATTGAACCACACTCCTTGCCGCGCCGTACCGCGCGGTCGTTACCGGACCTCGCCCCGCTCGGTGATAATCGTCGACATGGGGATATCGTGCGGTTGGGGGTGAATGGTGGGGATCGCCATCATGGAATAGCCGATGCCCAGCACCAGCGGCAGCGCGGGCATGGCCGCCAGCGTGCGGTCGAAGAAGCCGCCGCCATAGCCCAGCCGATAATTCTCCGGATCGAAGCCCACCACTGGTGAGATCACCACGTCCGGCAGCACGTCCGGCCCTTCGGCGGGATAGGGGATTTTCCACAGGCCCCGCTCCAGCCGATCGCCGCTCTTCCACGCGCGGAAGGTCATGGGCTGGTGCAGCGCGGTGCAGACCGGCAGGGCCGTGGCGATGCCCCGGTCGCGCAGCGTCTGGAGCAGCGGTCGCAGCTCCGGCTCGGCACGGATCGGCCAATAGGCGCTCACCATGCGGGCATTCACCGCCTCGATCCGCTCCAGCAGATGTGCGGAAATCTGTTCGCTCCATTGGGCGATCTGTTCGCGCGGAACAGCGACGCGCCTCTCGAGCAGGACGCGGCGCATCTCCTTGCGCCATCCTGGCACCTGTTCCGGCGCCAGTCGATCCTGCCCTGCCGGGGCCGTGGTCGCCTCGCTCATTGCATGCTCCTCATCACGCCGTTGCTCATCCTTCGCCTAGTCGGGGCAGCAGACAAGGCCAAATGACAAAAACTGATGCTTGAGCGCAAAAGCCTTGCGCTGTTGCGTACGACGCAAGCGAGGCCGGCCTGTCTGAACGGAGACGGAGCGCCCGCGTGAGCGACAGCGCAGGGCGACCAGTCCAAAGCCGGCCTGGCGACGACCTACGCAAGAATAAGCAGGCAGCGCTCTCCCCCGGCACGGCCGCCGCTATGCGGAGATCGCCGCCGCCTCGCGCAGGCCGGCGCGGATGCGCGCGATCACGCCGGGATCGGCCTGGGTGGAATGGACGACATAGGCGGAATACGAGAATTCTGGACTGTCCGGCACCAGCGCCAGCCGCCCTTCTTCCAGATAAGGCCGGATTACACCCTTGCGGAAATAGCCGCTGCCTCCGGTCGCGAGCAGATAATCGAGCGCAAGCGGCCCGTAGCTGATCGAGACCACCGCATTGGGCTGCTCGGGAAAAGCGGCCTGATAGCTCGCCGCAAACTCGTCGCCCCAGTCGATCTGGACATGATCCTCATCGGTGAGCGGGCGATTGGCCGGCGTGGTACGAATCAGCACCAGCTTCTCCTCGAAGAGCAGCTCGGCCACCAGCCCCGGTCGGCTGGGCGCGGCATAGAGAATGGCGATATCCAGCGAGCCTTCCTGCACCCGCTCCAGCAGCCGGTCGGACGCGTCGATCTGCGCACTGACGGCGATCTCGGGCGCCTCGCGCCGCATCCACAGCAGCCAGTGCCGCAGGAGCGGGCTCCACAGGCTGAGTTCCGCGCCGATGGTCACCACCGTCTCGCGCCCGGGCGGCAGAGCTACGGCGCGGCGCGCGCGATCCCACACCTGCACCAGCGTGGTGGCGAAGCGCAGAAACTGCTGCCCTTCCGCCGTGAGCCGCGCGCCCGCCTTGTTGCGCACGAACACCGGCCGGTCGAGCTGCCCCTCCAGCACGCGGATGCGCGCGCTCACCGCCGTCTGGGTGAGATTGAGGTTGGCGGCGGCGGCCACGAAGCTGCCTGTCTTCACCACCTCCAGAAACGTGCGCGCAACATTGATATCCATGCCCAAGCCTTTCTCAATGGCGCCGCGCCCGGTCGGGCAGCGTTCACCCGGCCGCCCTTACGCGGCATCCATCGCTAAAAATGCGTCGGCGCGGCGAATAAACACAATTCTATCTATTTCAAACAGAAATATCATTCATTTGCTTGTTGGTGAAGGAGGCGCCACAGGGGATCACATCGAGTTTCTCATCGAGACAAGGAGCTTCGCCATGACCATTCAGCTCGGCCAGATCGCGCCCGACTTCGAGCAGGACAGCACCGAAGGACGCATCCGCTTCCACGACTGGCTGGGTTCGAGCTGGGGGCTCTTCTTCAGCCACCCCAAGAACTTCACGCCGGTTTGCACCACGGAATTGGGAGAAGTGGCGCGGCTGCGCCCGGAATGGGAGCGCCGCAACGTCAAGCCGATCGGCCTCTCGGTCGATCCGGTCGAAGCGCATCACAAATGGGGCGAGGATATTCACGAGACGCAGGGCACCGCGCTCAACTTCCCCATGATCGCGGACCCGCAGTCGACAGTCGCCAAGCTCTACGACATGATCCATCCGGAGAGTGATCCGCTGGTGACGGTGCGTTCGGTCTTCGTAATCGACCCGAGCAAGAAGGTGCGCCTCATCCTCACCTATCCGCCGAGCACGGGCCGCAATTTCCAGGAAATCCTGCGTGCCATCGACAGCATCCAGCTCACCGATGCGCGCTCTATCGCGACGCCGGTCGACTGGAAGCCGGGCGATCGCGTGGTGATTTCGCCCAAGCTCTCGGACGAAGAGGCCGGCCGTCTGTTCCCACAGGGCTACGAGACCCTCAAGCCCTATCTACGCCTCGTCAAGCTCGAGGCCTGAGGCTGACCTTCACAGCCAGGCCCCGGTCCGGCGCCCGCAGTCCCTCAGGCGGCGGGCGCCGGGCGCTGTCCGTCGCGCAACGATAGGGCAGCCGATAGCCAACGGAGCGGCACCGGCCGCCGACAGACAGACCGCTGCCCGGTGTACGCGCTCCGCGCATAATGTCGGCACCCTCTTCTTCGTCGTGCCCGGCGCGTAGACGTCCTCTCCCTCTCCCTCTCCCTCTCCCTCTCTCTCTCTCTCTCTGCCAGTCTGCGCGCGCCCTCTCCCTCCCAAGCCGCAGAACTTGCTGCGGCCGCTTCCGTTCGCGCAGCCGCCTTTCCCGCGCCATGCTCCAAAGCCGGCGACGACGCCTTGCTTCTCGGGCGGCACGCGCGCTTCTTCAGCCACGCCTCGGTGGGATTTGACTTGGCCCTGCGCTTGGGACATCATCCATCCATGCCGAGACACGTCCTCTCGTTCCGTTTTCGCCTCCATGGGGGGCAGCTGCTCGCGGGCCTCTAGCCCCGGGTCCAGACACGTCGCGTGCAGGGCTCGGGGGTTACCTCTTCCAGACGCTAATTTCGAGACGCCAAGCCGGATACAGGCCGGCCACACCCCTTGCGAAAGCCCGCATCATGACTCGTTCCACAGCGACCGGCCGTCCGCCTATCCACATGATCGACAGCGAGGCGGATTCGCTCGCCAATCTCGCGCTCACCGCCGAGGCGCGCGTGCCGCAGATCGCCGCCATGCTGCTCGACGAGATCGATCGGGCCAAGATTCACACCGCCGCCACGATCCCCGCCGATGTGGTGACGATGAACGCCACGGTGGAATTCGCCGATGAAACCACCGGCGCCACGCGCCGCGTCCAGCTCGTCTATCCGGGCGAAGCGGACATCTCCGCCGGCCGCATTTCCATCCTGACGCCGGTCGGCGCCGGCCTCATCGGCCTGCGGCCGGGCCAGTCCATCTCCTGGCCGGATCGTGACGGCCGCGCGCATAAGCTCAAGATCGTGAGCGTGACGCATAGCGGCCAGGACGCGCCCACGCCCGCCAGCTAAGCGCGCCCGCAGCGCACCGCTGCACACTCCCCAAGACAGGATCACACCCGAACGGCGCGCGCCGACTCGGGGCTTCTGCACGGGTAGAAGGCAGCCGCGAGGCTCGTCTCGCGGCGAAGTCTTGCCGTGACAGGTGCTCCTGCGAAGGCAGGAGCCCAAGCGGGAACGGCGCTCGGCTGGGCCTTGGGCGCCTGCCTTCACAGGAGCACTGGCGTTGGACAGACGCTAATTGGGCGGATCGCGGCGCTCTCGCGTCTGTGGTTCGATGCTCCATGCCCGGCCCCTCGCACAAAGCCCGGAGGCTTCCCGATAAAGCCGGTGCACCACCGCGCTGCATTCGCCGCGAGCATGTCGGAACCCACCCGTGCAGCTGCCGCAAATCGGCGGACCAAGAAAGCGCCCCTACGCCAGCATTTTGGCGCCCGGCGGCCGCAGCCTCGCCAGCTCTCCTGCCTCGTCGCCCTCCTGATTCCACACCCCCGCTTTCTCGCTGTTGGGGCATTGGCCGGTCATGCGCCGATAGAAGCGCGAGAAATAAGAAGGGTCCTCAAAGCCCAGTTCCACCGCGACTTCCGCGCAGCGCGCATTGGTGAAGCGCAGCAGGCGCCGCGCTTCCAGCATGAGGCGGCGGTTGATGAGCTGCATAGGCGTCAGCCCTCGCTGCTCCTTCACTTGTCGGGCCAGGGTGCGCACGGTGCAATTGAGCTGCGTGGCATAGAAGCCGAGCGGGCGATGGGCGCGATAGCTGGTCTCGACCAGCGCTTCGAAGCGCCGCACCAGAGCGCCCTGTGCCTGCGCCGGCCCCGCGATCTGGGCGACGGCGAGTCGCAGCCACGCCTCGCCCAGCGCACGCTGCAAAAGATAGCCATTAGGCTCCAGCCCAAGCTGTTCGGCCCGCAGCAACTCGCGCGCCAACACCAGCAATTGCCGGGTGGCGGCCTGCGCGGGCACATGGACAGCGGCGCGGCGCAAGGCCAGGCGCAGCGCATCCTGCCGCGCCAGTCCCTCCAGAAAGGGTTGCGCGACCGTGACGACGAAGCCCCGCACATCGGGCGAGAAGCGGAAGCCGTGGACGAGGCCGCTGGGTACGAAGACCAGACGGGGTCCGGCCAGCGCGCGGTGCAGCCCCTCCAGCCGCAGGTCGACCTGCCCTCGCGCGACAAAAAGTACCTGTCCCAGCCCGGGATGGACATGCGGCGCGATCTCCCATTCATAGCGCTGGCTGCGCGATCGGATGGTCTCGCAATGCACGAATTGCAGGGGTGGAAGCGCATCGACGTCGCCATAAAGATCGTAGGCGGGAACTGGGTGATGCAGGGCGGCCATGTCCGTATCGTACCAGACATTGTCCGACACGTCCCTTCCCATGAAGCGCCTATCGCGCGACCTTTCCCGCCTGCCTTGGGAGATGTCCATGAAGACACAGGTATGCATTATCGGCGCCGGCCCGGCTGGCCTCATGCTGGGCCACTGGCTGCGCGCGGAGGGGATCGACTGCGTCGTGCTGGAGCGCGTGACCGGCAATTATGTGCTCGGCCGCATCCGGGCGGGCGTGCTGGAAACGGTGACGGTGGACCTGATGGCGCGGCTCGGCCTTGATGACCGGCTGAAAGCGGAGGGTATGGTCCATGACGGCTTCAACCTCGCCGACGGCGACCGGCTCATCCGTATCGACATCGCCGAGCTGACCGGGCGCCACGTCGTCGTCTATGGGCAGACCGAGCTGACCCGCGACCTCATGGCGGCGAGCGAGCCGCGGGGTCTGGAAGTGATCTACGAAGCCGCCAATGTGGCGCTGCACGAGATCGAAAGCGACGCCCCGCACGTCACTTATGAAAAGGACGGTCGCACCCACCGCGTCGATTGCCGCATCATCGTGGGCTGCGACGGCTTCCATGGCCCCAGCCGGCAGGCAATTCCTGCCAGCGCAGGCACGGCCTATGAGAAGGTCTATCCCTTCGGCTGGCTCGGCATCCTGGCCGACGTGCCGCCGTGCAACCATGAACTGATCTACGCCAATCACCCGCGCGGCTTTGCCCTCGCTTCCATGCGCAGCGCCGAGCGCAGCCGCTATTATGTGGACGTACCGCTGACCGAAAAGCTGGAAGACTGGCCGGACGAACGCATCTGGGACGAGCTGGCGATTCGGCTCGGGCCCCAGGCGGCCGCACATATCGTGCGCGGCCCCTCCATCGAGAAATCCATTGCGCCGCTGCGCAGCTTCGTCTTCGCGCCGATGCGCCATGGGAGTCTGCTATTGTGCGGCGATGCAGCCCATATCGTGCCACCAACGGGCGCCAAGGGGCTGAACCTGGCGGCCAGCGATGTGATCTATGCCGCGCAGGCGCTCACCGCCTTTTTCACGCATGGCGATCATGATGCCATTGCCGGCTATTCGGACAAGGCGCTCAAGCGCGTGTGGAAATCCGAGCGGTTCAGTTGGTCGCTGACCAAGCTGATGCATCGCTTCCCCGAAGATGGGGCGTTCGAGCGCGCAATGCAGGTGGCCGAACTGGACTACATCGCCTCCTCCCGCGCCGCGCAGACCTCCATCGCGGAGAATTATGCAGGCTTGCCGGTGTGAGCGAAGGAGGACGGGGATAGGGCGCACCTGTCGCGCCTGAGCGGCCTTGGATGCCGGCCTTGTCCCCGCCCGTCGGGGCCAGCGCCGAGTCATTCCACCTCGTCACGCGCGCATCGCCTCGCGCCACATTCGCGCCACCTCCTCGCGCCACCCCACTCTCTCGTCACCCCAGCGGAAGCTGGGGTCTCCCATCACAACGTCGAATAGGTCCAGCTTCGGGGTGACGGCGGCGTGGCGGGTGGCGGACAAAGGCGGACGACGGAAGGAGCAGCGGGCGGCAGGTCACAGCGAACTGACGCCGGACGGGGCGGCAAATGAGCAGACCGGACAGGCCCAACAGCGGCCTTTCACCCGACATGCCCACGCCTTTTCGTCGTCCCCGTTCCCCTCGCTGGAAAAATGATCTAGGGGCGGGCGCGTGCAGACGCTCCGCCGCCTTGTCCTTCGCCATCGCCATTGGGCCGCGCTGCTGCTCGCCCTGGCGCTGCTGGCCCGGGCCCTGCTGCCGGCGGGCTATATGCCGGTGATGGCGGGCAAGACCCTCACGGTCGCCATGTGTCAGGGCGACGGGCCCGTGACGATCGTCATTCCCGTCTCCGGCAAGGCCGGGGGCGAGAGCGGCGATGGCGTGCACCATACGCCTTGTGCCTTTTCCGCCTTGAACGGCGCCGCGCTTGCCGCGGCCGATCCGCTGCTGCTGGTGCAGGCGCTCCTCTTCGCCTTCGTCTTTGCGCTCTACGCGCTCCCGCTCCCGCCCCTGCGGCGGGGCCGCCATCTCCGTCCGCCGCTCCGCGGTCCACCCGCGCACGCCTGACTTTCGTCGATTCACGTCGTCAGTCTGCCGATGCGCGCCTGCGCCTCGGCATGCCGGAGTATCTTCCTCATGTCCATGTTTTCGCGCCGCGCCGCCGCGCGCGCTCTTGTCATCGCCGTTCCTCTCGCTCTCGCTGCCATGCCGTCGGCCCTCTTTGCTCAATCAAGCACCGAAGCGATCCGCGTCACCGACGCCTGGCTGCGCGAAACCGCCCCGGGCCAGACAGCCGGCGGCGGCTTCCTCACCATCGCCAATAGCGGCAAGGTCGATGATCGGCTGACCGGCGGCGGTAGCCCCCGCGCCGCGCAGGTGCAGGTCCACGACATGCGCATGGAGGGCGGTGTGATGCGTATGCGTCCGCTGGACGGCGGCCTGCCGCTCCCGGCGGGCCGCACCGCAACACTGAAGCCGGGCGGGCTGCATCTCATGCTCATCGGCCTCAAGCAGCCACTGAAGCGCGGTGAGCGCGTGCCGGTGACACTGACCTTTGCACGCGCCGGCAAGGTAACGGTGGACTTCATCGTGCAGCCGATCACCCATGGGACGGGAGGCCGCCATGACCACCACTGATCCCCTCGCCCGCCCCAATCCGGCACCGGAACCCGCCCCCAAGGCCGCTGCATGGCTGCGCCGCCTGCGTCCCTGGCTATGGGGCGCAACGGGCCTCGCCTGCCTGGGCCTTGGTGCGCTGCTGGCGCAGCACTGGCTTCCCGCCGCAACTTCGCAGAGTGAAACCGCCATTGGCGGCCAGTTC
>DASRXY010000161.1:0-2981 GCA_035654035.1 Sphingobium sp.
CAAGGGGCGGGGCGCGCATAAGAGGCATAGAATCCCATCGGGGGTGTGGCCTAAACCTTAAGGAGATCGAGCAAGGGATCCAACGCATAGAGCGCGGCCCAGCGGCCGGCCGCGAGGGCCTCAATCTGGCATGGCGACAAAATAGGCCGGCATTCCGCCATCAACGCCATGGGCGATTGAGATGTGCCCCCGATCTCCTCAATAAATCCCGCCCTGCTCCCCGGCGAAATCGCGGCTTTGTTCCGCGCGGGCGGCGCGGGCTGCTTCGGCGCGGGCGGCGGCTTCCTTGTCGGCCAGCTCTTCGGTGCGGATCGAGCGGCGCGGTTCGGTCTCGGGCTTGAAGGCTTCCCAGATGATCGCCGAGAGCGGGTCCTTGGCCGGCCAGCCACCGCCGAAGATGCGCTTGCCGGTCTGCCGCTCGATGCGGACCATGCGAATGCCCGGCGGTGCCACGAAGGGCCGCTTGGGCATGTCCTTGAGCACCGGCTCCATCACCTCGCGCCAGACGGGGGCGGCGGTGTTGCCGCCCTGGGCATAGCCGCCGAGATTGCGCGGCTGGTCGTAGCCCAGATAGAGCCCGGCGACGATGTCCGGCGAGCCGCCGATGAACCAGACGTCGGTAGGGCCGTTGGTGGTGCCGGTCTTGCCGAACAGCGGCCGGTCGAGATCGCGCAGGCGCGCCGCGGTGCCGCGCTGGATCACGCCCTCGGCGATATGCACCACCTGATAGGCGGTCATCGGGTTCATCGCTTGGCGACCGGTGGGCGTAAAGCGGGGCATGGGCTTGCCGTCCCAATCCTTGGCGTTGCAGCCCTGGCAGGGGCGCCAGTCGGCCGGCCAGATCACCTTGCCGTTGCGGTCCTGGACATAGTCCATGACCTTCGGGGTCAGGGCCCGGCCATGGTTAGCGAGCATGGCGAACGCGTTGACCATCCGCTCCACCGTCGTTTCGCCCGCGCCCAGCGCGAAGGAGAGATAGGGCTGATAATCGCCGATGCCCATGTCCTTGATGGTCTTGACCACGCGTGGCATGCCCACTTGCGCGGCAGTGCGCACGGTCATGAGATTGCGCGACTGCTCCACGCCCCAGCGCATCGTGCGCGGCCCGGCGCCGCCGCGATTGTCGAAGTTGCGGAAGCATTTCTGGCCAAGATTGCCGCCCTGCCATACGCAGAAGGGGCCATCGATGATGAGGGACGCCGGGGTCATGCCGTTGTCGAGCGCGGCGGCATAGACGAAGGGCTTGATGGTGGAGCCGGGCTGCCGCTCGGCCTGGGTCACGCGATTATAGGCGGAGAGGCGCGAATCGAAGCCGCCCTGCATGGCGTAGACACGGCCGTCATGCACGCCCTGCACCATCATGCCGCCGGAAATGCCAGGGATATTGCGCAACGCGAAGGCGCTCCCTTCGGGTTTGACCGCGATCACGTCGCCAGGCTTGAGGACAGTGAAGGCCGGTGATGCCGTGCCGTTCCGGGGCATCTGGGCGAGATTGGCGGGCAGGCTCCCCTGTCGCCCGTCCGCAAAGCCGATGGTTGCGCTCTGGCCGCTCTTCTCGAGAACCACCGCAATGGCCCAATCCTCATAGTCGACGCCCAGGTTGGAGGCGGCCAACTCGCCGCGCCACTTGTCCAGCGCCTTGATCCGGGCGACGGGGCCGGCCCAGCCCCGCCCGCGGTCGTAGCGCAGCATGCCGTTGCGCAGCGCCTTGGTGGTCAGCTCCTGGATGCGTGGATCGATGGGCGAGCGCACCCACAAGCCGCCGGCATAGACGCTGTTAGGGCCATCTTCGGTATTCTCGCCGAACCGCTCGATCAGCCGCCGCCGCACTTCCTCCAGATAATAGCCGCCGATGCGCTGATAGCTGGTGCCGCGCATCGTCACCGTGCCGAGTGGCGCCTTGCGCGCGGCTTCATATTGGGCGCGGTCGATGAACTTGTTCTTGAGCATCTCCTCGAGCACCCAGCCGCGCCGATCGAGTGCGCGCTGCATATTCGTCTCGGGCTGATAGTTGCTGGGGCCCTTCGGTAGGATCGCGAGATAGGCCATTTCCGGCAGGTTGAGCTGGCCGAGATCCTTGTCGAAATAGGCGCGCGCCGCCGCCTGCACGCCATAGGCATTGCGGCCGAGGAAGATCTGGTTGAGGTACAGCTCCAGGATCTGCTCCTTGCTGAGCACATTCTCCATGCGCCAGGCCAGCACCATCTCGCGGATCTTGCGCTGCGGGCTGTATTCATCGCCGATCAGCAGGTTCTTGGCGACCTGCTGGGTGATGGTGGAGCCGCCGCGCGCGCGTTGGCCGGAGCCGAGCTTGGAGACATAGTCGATCACCGCCCCCGCAAAGCCCGGGAAGTCCACGCCATGATGGCTGAAGAAGGTCTTGTCCTCCGCCGCCAGATAGGCGTTGATGAGCATGGGCGGAAAATCGCTATATTGGAGCTGCACGCGCCGCTCGCGGGCGTAGCTGTAAACCGGCTCACCATTGATGTCGCGCACCACCGTGGGCAGCGGCGGCTGATAATCAAGCAAGGTACGCGCATCAGGCAGGCCGCGCATGAAGAGCAGCCAGAAGAGCAGCAGGCCGGCCAGCAGTGCGGCGAACGCAATCGTCAGCCAGCGCCAGCGGCGGCGCGTCCATAGCGTGCGGATGCGGTCGCGCAGGTCGAGGGGCGTGCCCATGCGCGGCAGCCTGATCCGCACCGTGTCGCTTGTCGGCTCATCCATGGCGTGAGCCCTAGAGCATTTTCATGGGGGATGGAAACATCGCTCGGCCGGGAAAATCCGTCAAGAAAACCTCGCTCGGGCACGCGGCCCGCAGGACAATGGCGCCATCGCTAGAGCATTTCGCGGCGGGAGGAAACCGCAAGCGCGACGGAGTGTGATAGCGGGCGTGACCCAGGAGGCTTGCGGTGGCCCGCGTCTTGCGGGCGGAGGGCCCAGCCATGGTACGGTGTTGCGCCTCTGCTGCTCCCGCACAGGGC
>DASRXY010000162.1:0-6676 GCA_035654035.1 Sphingobium sp.
CGGCCTTGTCCGGCGCGGCAGTAAGCGCGATCACCTGGCCATAGGGATCATCGACGCCGCCCTCGACCATCCAGTTGATGGCACTGGCGGCATTGAGCATCGTCTCGGTGGTGGTGAAGGTCTTGGAGGCGACGACGAGCAACGTCGCGCGGGGATCGAAACGGGCCATCGCCGCTTCCAGCGCGCAGCCATCCACATTGGAGACGATCGCCACGTCGTAGCGGCGGGCATGGCGGGCCAGCGCGTCCACGATCAAATCCGGCCCCAGCGCCGATCCGCCGATGCCGATATGGAGGATGTGGCGAATCTCGCCGAGCGCGCCGGCCTCGATGGCGTCGATGAGCGTGCGCATGCGAAGCTTGTGCTCGCGCGCCTCGGCGACGCTCTGCGCCTTGCCTTCGCCGCGCTCGGCGGTGTGCTCGACGGCGCGGCCCTCCGTCGCGTTGATGGGCTCGCCGTTGAACATCGCAGCGCGGCGGCCCGCGAAATCCGCCGCTTGGGCGAGCGCGATGAATTGCGCCAGCGCGGCGTCGGTCAGATGGGTCTTGGAAAAGTCGAAACGCAGCCCCGCTTCGGTCAGCACCTGTGCCTCCAATCGACCGGGCTCCGCGAGGAACAGATCGCGCAGATCCGGCACGGGCAAGGCGCGAACCTGATCCCAGGCGGCGGCAATGGCGGCGGTGTCGGTCATAGGCAGGCTCTCCCCTTCAGCATGGGTTGCACCCGCAGCCTTAACCAAGCCGCACGCCGATTGCACGCGCGAAGCCGCGAATTGCGGCGAGGCGCGCAAGGCTTGACGCCCGCCGCCGGGGTCCGCAAAGACAGTGGCTTATCGCTCCTCAGCGCACTTCATCTTCTGGCGGGAAAGCAGTCGAACTCATGTCCACCAAGTCCGAGACGCTGGACTTCCTCGCCTTCCTGCTGAAGCTCGCCATCTTCGTGATGCTGCTGCGCAGCCTCGTTGCCTCGCCCTTCAACATCCCCTCCGAATCCATGCAGCCGCGCCTGCTGATCGGCGATTTCCTGCTGGTAGCGAAATGGCCCTATGGCTATTCGCGCCACAGCCTGCCGGGCAATCTGCCGCTGCCGCAGGGCCGCATCCTGCCACGCACGCCCGAGCGGGGCGACGTGGTGGTGTTCGCCTCGCCGCGCAACCCGCAGGAAGACTGGATCAAGCGCGTGATCGGTCTGCCCGGCGACCGGGTGCAGATGCGCGAGGGCACGCTCTACCTCAATGACACCGCCGTGCCCAAGGAGCGCGTGGCAGACCTCGTCATTCCGGTGACGCCCAACATGGCCGAAGCCTCCGCTCGGGAAGGCGCGCCCTCGCCCTGCTTCCAGATAGACTATGAGGAGCAGAGCCAGGACGGCCGGCGGATGTGCCGCTACCCGCGCTTTCGCGAGACGCTGCCCAACGGCAAGAGCTATGAGGTGCTGGACCTATTCGAGAGCAGCGAGGACAATACCCGCCCGTTCGTGGTGCCGGCCGGCCATGTGTTCGTGATGGGCGACAACCGTGACCGCAGCGCCGACAGCCGCTTCTCGCAGGAACGCGGCGGCGTGGGCATGCTTCCCATGGATCATTTGATCGGCCGCGCGCTCATCTCCTTCTTTTCGAGCGACGGCTCCATCGACTGGAAGCGGCCCTGGACCTTCTTCAGCGCCGCCCGGCCCGAACGCATCGGGGAAGGCTTTTGAGCGCCGCCCCGCCCCCTGGCGCACCGGCCGATTTCCCCGCGGCCTGGCTGGAGACGCTACTCGGGCGCACACCGGGGACGGCCGCGCTCTATATGCAGGCACTCACGCATGGGAGCGCCGGCACGGATCATTATGAGCGGCTGGAGTTTCTGGGGGACCGGGTGCTGGGGCTGGTGATGGCGCAGTGGCTCTACACGCTCTTTCCGCATGAGAAGGAGGGCCAGCTCTCGCGGCGCTTCAACCAGCTCGTGGCGGGCGGAACCTGCGCGCAGGTGGCGCGGGAGTGCGGCGTGCCGGCGCATCTGCGCCTGGGCAAGCAGGCGCGCGACGATGGCGCGGTCGACAGCGACAATGTGCTGGGCGATGTGATGGAGGCGTTGATCGGGGCGCTCTATCTCGACCACGGGCTGGAAGCTGCGCGCGCGCTTATCGAGCGGCTATGGGCACCGCTGCTCGACGCGCGGACAAGCGCGCCCAAGCACCCCAAATCCGCCCTGCAGGAATGGGCCGCCGCCAACAACCGCCGCCCGCCGGCCTATGAGCTGATCGACCGCTCCGGCCCCCATCACGCGCTGCACTTCACCGTACAGGTCTCCATCCGTGGCGCCGGCGAAGCGCGCGGCGAGGGCAATTCCAAGCAGGAGGCCGAGACGGCGGCGGCGAAGGCGCTGCTGGCGCAGCTGGGGGGATAAAGCGGCGGGGCAGTTGGGCTCGCACGCAAAAAGCTGACGCTTCTTTAGGAAGAGCATCGATCTCAGACCTCGCGCGGTATCGAGCGGAGCGGTAAGAGGAAATTGAACGCCCCGCGACAAGCTCAGGGCGAACGGAGTTCATTGGTTGGATAACGAGAATTCAAGCACCCAGCATTGCGGCGTGGTCGCGGTGGTCGGGGCGCCCAATGCGGGCAAATCCACGCTGGTCAATGCACTGGTGGGGCAAAAGGTGGCGATCACCAGTCCCAAGGCGCAGACCACACGCACGCGCGTGATGGGTGTCGCACTGGACGGCGCGACGCAGATCGTGCTCGTCGATACGCCGGGGATCTTCGCACCGGGGCGGAGGCTCGACCGCGCGATGGTCCAGGCCGCCTGGGGCGGCGCGCAGGACGCAGACCTCATCGCGCTGGTCGTCGATGGCCGCGCGGGGCTGGGGCCCAAGATGGAACCGATCCTGGAGGGGCTAGCGGCCCGCAAGGAAGCGAAGTGGCTGATCGTCAACAAAGTGGATATTGCCGCCAAGGACAAGCTACTGACGCTCACCCAGCGCCTGCACGAGCGCATAGCCTTCGCCGAGACGTTCTTCGTGAGCGCGGCGAGCGGCGACGGGCTGGCACAGCTCAAGAGGGCCATGGCCGCCGCCATGCCGGAAGGGCCCTGGCACTTCCCCGAAGACCAGGTCTCCGACGCGACCGACCGCCTCCTCGCCGCCGAGATCACGCGCGAGCAGCTCTATCACCAGCTCCACGAGGAACTGCCCTATCAGAGCGCGGTGGAGACCGAGGCCTATAAGGAACGTCCGGACGGATCGGTGGAAATCCACCAGCAGATCCTCGTCGCGCGCCCCACCCAGCGGGGCATCATCCTGGGCAAGAACGGCCAGCGCCTCAAGGAAATCGGATCCAAAGCCCGCGCCGAGCTGGCCGCGCTGCTCGGCTGCAAGGTCCACCTCTATCTGCACGTGAAAGTGAAGGAAGGCTGGGACGAGGACCGGCAGGTCTATCGCGACATTGGGCTCGATTGGGTGGAGTGACGCGGGAGGGTCGCTGCACCGTCCCTCATACGTCTTTCCCCGGCAGGATCGAACAGCGAACCGCCCACGAGGCCCGGCATCGCACGGAGGTGAACGAGCCGGACCTGGGCCAGGCTGAACATTCTGTTATCGCAAAGGCGCGCGAAAACGAGAACAATGCGCCCCCCCTCGCTTATGTCGACGCGAACAGGTGCATGGAACAGTAGCGGACAAGATAGACAAGCGCCTCCTGCTTATCGTGGTGGGCGGGCATAGGGGCGCATGATCCCTTCGGACATCATTGACCGCGCTCGTTCTCGCAATCGCCTGCCCCTTTTTCTCGCCTCCTTATCTCGACAATACTCCTGCGAAGGCAGGAGCCCAAGGCGGCTAAGACGCCCGGCTGGGGCGTTGGCTCCTGCCTTCGCAGGAGCACAAGGACGTTCTTACATCAGCCCGCTGACGGAAATGACAGAGGGTGCGTTACCCCGCTCCCGCGAGCGCATAGTCATAGAGCCCGGTTTTCAGCGTTTCCGCGGGCACCCAGCAGCCGTGGAAGGTGGCGCGCACGCGCACCGGCAGCTTGATCGTCGCGACGGGGCCGGCGGCAAGGTTCTGCGCGTCGAGAATGACGAGATCGCTGCGCCCTTGCGAGACGCGGGCCACAGGCACCAGCAGCCAGCCGTCGCCCTCCGGCGCGTCCCGGCGGCGGGGCACGAACTGGCATTCCTGCACTGTGTCGCCGGGGCCGGGCGCATAGACGTCAAGCGCGCCGGTCTCCAGATCGAGATGGCCGGTCGAGGAGGAACCGTCGGCCGCCCGATAAACGATCATATAGCCGTGCCGGTAGGCCCGGCCCTGATAACGGTCGTCCGTACGCGGCATTTCGCAGCTTGGCCCCATCAGCCGGCTCTTTTCAAAGCCGCCGTCATTGCGCGCAAGGTCGAGCGTGATGCGGGTGAGGAACGGCGGAACCGGCGCAGTTGCCTCACCTGTCGGCGTTGGGAAGAAGGGGAAGCAGTTGCCCTCGTAAAGGCAGAGGTCGAGATGGACCTTGTCGCCCTCGCGCACTGCATTCATCATGTGTCCGGCGCTGGTGGCAGGACCGCGAAACCAGCGAATGCCGCTTGCATCGCCATAACGTGGCACCAGCGCGATCACTGTCTCCTGGTCCGGATGCCACTGGTAAAAGGGTCCGCCTTTCTTGACCACGTCGAGATCGGTGATGAGAGGGAAGAATGGGAAGACGGCCCACTGGTCGGTGATGGCAAAATCGTGGACGCAGGCGGCATAGGGCATCTCGAAGCGGACTTCGTTGATCTTCGTGCCTGCCTTGTCGAACACGTAGAAGACGATGTCGCGTGTGGCATCCCCACCGGCCTGATAGGAAAATCCTAATAGTTCATTGCTTATCGGATCAACTTTCGGATGTGCGGTAAAGCTTGGCGTTGTGATCTGTCCTGACAGATCGGCCTTTCCGACCGTTTCGAGCGTATTTGGGTCGACCTCGTAAGGCAGGTCGCTCTCCTTGAGCGCATAGAGCCTGCCGGCATGGAACATGGCGGTCGTGTTGGCCGTGCCCATGTCCGTGCCCTGCGCCTCGGGCTCATTGGTGTATTTGTTGCGATAGCGACCGAAAACCTGCCGCTTCACCCGCTTGAGCAGCTTGTAGCGGTCCGTCTGCACCCAGCGGCTGCGATAGCTCACCTGCCCGTCCTCGAAGCGGAACATATGGATCATGCCCTCGCCATCGATGAAGATATCGTCGGGACGCTTGCTCGGATATTGCCAGTCCGCGCCCACCCGGTAGAGCGTGCCTTCCAGCCCCTCGGGAATCGCGCCCTGGATGATTTCCAACCCGTCGATGCTGGTCTCGCAGCGCAGCGGTTCACCCCAGCCCTTGAACAGCGGATTGTCGGGAAAGCGTAGCGGTTCGACCATGGGTTCTCTCCTCTCCATTTTTTTGCCCCTCCTTTTCGCAGGAGGCGTTGGAGTGGTGCCTGCTTGCCGCGCGCGATTGCCGCGCATCGCCACCACCCCCGGCCCTCCTCTGAACAGGAGGGGTGAATTCTTCAGGTCGTGTCGGCGATGAACGCCAGAATCTGCGGCCCCAGACTGTCCTCGTCCGAGCCGATGGAGACCGTGGACGATTGGTGATTATGCCCGCGCAGCCAGAGCATGCGGGGGAAGACGCCCTTCGCCCGCGCCCAGGCGTCGCATAGCGCGGCCGCCTGGGTCTGGAATTGCGCGGGGTCAAATTCGCACACGGTGAAGAGGCACGGCACGGCGCTGGCGATGAGGCCGGCAGTGGTGCTCGCTTTTTCCTCCACGCCCGGCGCGTCGCCATAATAAGCGACGTGCATCTCGTTGCGGTCGATGGTGGTCATGTCATAGCCGCCCGAAATCATGATCGCGCCGGCAATGCGCGCCTCGCGCAGCGCGACATAGCTGCCGACATGCACGGCCCCGGCCGAGGTGCCCATGAGATAGATGCGCTCGGGATCGCCGCCGAACTCGGCGATATTCGCCCGCAGCCAGTCAACCGCCAGCGCCATATCGTCCGTGCCCGCCGGCCATTTGTGCGCGGGCGCCAAACGATAATTCAGAGTGACGCCCACCAGGCCGTGGCGCGCGGCGAAGGCGCCGATATTATCAAAAAAGGGCGTGCCGGGCGTATGCTTGTCCCCGCGCACGAAGCCGCCACCGGGGACGAACACCAGCACCGGCGCCTTGCGCGCGCCCGGCATGCGGAAGATGTCCAGCCGCTGGCGTCTGTCCGGGCCATAAGCATGATCGCGCGTGAGGACGAGCCCCGCGGGCAGGTCCGGTTGCAAGGCGGCGAAGAGCCCGTTGGTCTGGGCGAACAGGTCCATGGTCAATTCGGCGCCGAGCGCGGCAAGTTTGTGACGGATTTCCGGGTTCATGCCTCACTCACCTTGAGCACGGGTTTGATGACGGTGCCAACCTCCACGTCGCGGAAGGCCTGGCCGATTTCGTCGAACGCATAAGTGCGGATGAGCCGGTCGAACGGAAAGCGGCCCTGTGTCCAGTAATCGATGAGGCGCGGCAGGAAGAGACGCGGATTGGCGTCGCCGCCCAATATGCCGCGCAGTTGCCGGCCCCCCGCCAGCATGGCGAACATCTGCGGCGCCCACTCGCCACGCGGCGCTGCCACGAACCCCGCCGTGCCGTTCATGGCGAGGCAGTCCAGCGCCATGCTGTGGACGGCGGGAACGGTGGTGGTGTTGAA
>DASRXY010000163.1:0-2183 GCA_035654035.1 Sphingobium sp.
CCTGCCCGTCCAGGTCGGGCCAGGGAATATCGATCTCCGGCATGGGCGCTATAACCGGTGCGTCGCCGCCTGTGGGTGCAGCACTCTCCTCCTGCGCATGGAGCGGCGCCAGAGCTGCCATGCCGGCGAGCGGCACGAGCAGCCGCAGGGCTAAGCCCCGGCCGGTCGAACGGAAAACCGAGGCGGCGAGGGGCCGTCGACGCATTTCGCCTGTCTAGGTGATGTCCGCTGGACCGCAAGCGGCTTTCGGCAAGACAGAGCGGATTTTCGCTGGATCGTCACGCCCACGCACGGCCGGCGTGGACGGGTGCGCTCAACCCTCAGAATGCGCTTTGGAGCCGGCCGAGCAGATCGCGGGCGGGGCTCGAGCGGGCTGCCAGGCCCAAGTTGAGCCGCTCGATGAGTTGAGCCTCCAATCGCGCCACGCGATAATAGAGGTCTTCGCTCACCAGGATCAGCCCTTCCATTTCTGCCGGCAGCGTAGCGCGCAGCCGCGCGTCCGTTCCCTCCGCCTTGCCAAGCTGATAGTGCTCATCGAGCCGCACCGATTCCGGCAGCTCCCCGGACAGCACCGCGCGCTGGACCAGCAGCCAGGCGATGGCATGCATGATCCGCGTCGAAACCTTGAGGGATTCACAGGCATAATCCAGCCGCCCATTGTCACTGAGGCTGGCGCGGTTGCGTTCTCCGCTGTGAGCGAAATAGGCGCGCGCCTCGTCCGCCAGAACAATGGCTTCGAGATACAGCCCCTCGATGAGTTGGTCGTCGATCTGTCGGATGGGTGCGGCCTGGTTCATCATTGCCTGCTGCCACAGGCCCGAGTCGCTGTCAGTCGGGTTAACCACGATTTAAGACTGCGCTGGGCGCGAGGCTCAGGCAATGATGTCAGGCACCAGGCAGTTTTCGAGGAAGCTGATCTCGTCCCGCAGCCGCAGCTTGCGCTTCTTCATCCGCGCGATCTGCAACTGATTGGGCTGCGCAACCTGCCCAAGGGCATCGATGGCGCAATCAAGATCGCGATGCTCGATGCGCAAGAGCTCGAGTCGCTGCTCGATTTCCTCCATCGACATCACTGATTCGAACCCTCCTCGCAGCAATCGTGCGCGCGTATCATCGCACCCCCGCGCGCAGCCCGCAACGGTGGGGCCGCTCGCCTCTTAAAAGTTCATGATTAACGCATAATGTTGCGCTCTTCCGAAACGACATGTCTGCCCTGCGCCCTGCTGGTTAATGCGTGACCCGGCTCATGTCGCCCCAGGCCCCGCTCGTCGCAACCGGGCCAAGAAAGGGCGGGACAAAAGATGCAAAGGGTGATGTACTCGCGGTCCATTGTCGCAACGGCTAAGGAGGATAGAATGGATACAAGCCATGTTTCCGCACTTCACGCCAAACATGCCGGCCTCGAAGCCCGCATCCGCAACGAGAGCGCACGACCTGTGCCAGACTCGATGCTCCTCGCGACACTCAAGAAGCAGAAGCTGCTCTTGAAACAGCAGATCAGCCAGGCAACCGGCTGACCGGCGGGGATGACATGGGGCGCTTGACCGGCGCCCCAGACTGTCTTTCCATTTTTGACGTTGCCCTTTCCCATCCGGCTCGCACCTGCCGGAATGGTGGGGTCGGATCCGATACGCCGGACCACACCCAGAGTCCGCCTGTTCAGCCCTGCCGGCGCATCAGCAGGTCCGCCGAACGGAACCGATGATCGGCGAAGGAACTGATCGCGCAGGGGCCGAAATTTGCCGCCTCGGCTAGGCCAAGCACGGCGTCCAGCGGATAGGCGTTCATCTGCATGAACGGCTCGCGCCAGGGCCGGCCGCGCTTGATGTTCACCAGCTCATGCACGCCGGGTACATGGCATTGGGCCCAGAAGCGGGCGCGTGATGCCAGGCTGTCGTGCCGGCCGACGCAAAGCTGGATGGCCGCGATGCCGCCGGGCGCCACCCGGTCGAGCAGCCGCGCCAGAACGGCAAGCCCACGCCGGCGCGGAATGTGCTGAAAGACAATGCTGCTCAGCACGAAATCATAAGCGCCCTCCGCCGCGCTCAGCCTGTCGTCTGAAAGGGCGAAGCGGATGGTGTCGCGGCCGGCCGCCTGGGCATTGCGCTGCGCTTCTGCGAGCATGGCCGGCGCGATGTCGAGGGCAGTCACATGATTGAAGGCGGCCGCCAGCGGCAACGTCA
>DASRXY010000164.1:0-12678 GCA_035654035.1 Sphingobium sp.
ACATGGCGGCCGGCAAGTTCGACCTCAACGATCTGCGCAGCCAGCTCAACCAGATGCAGCGCATGGGCGGCCTCGGCATGCTGGCGGGCATGATCCCCGGCCTCAAGAAGGCGCAGGCGCAGATGGCCGCCTCCGGCGTCAACGACAAGGCGCTGGTGCATCTCGACGCGCTGATCGGCTCGATGACGCCCAAGGAGCGCGAGCGGCCCGAACTGCTCAATGCCAAGCGCAAGATTCGCGTCGCCAAGGGCGCCGGGCTTCAGGTGCAGGACGTCAACCGTCTCCTCAAGATGCACAAGGAGATGGAGGGCGCCATGAAGAAGATCAAGAAAATGGGCGGCCTCAAGGGCTTGGCCAAGATGTTCGGCGGCGGCGGCCTGGGCGGCATGCTCGGCGGCGGCGCGGGCGCGGGCGGTGACATGCCCGATCTCGGCGCGCTCGGCGGCCCCGGCGGCGCGGGCGGATTGCCCGGCCTGCCCGGTGGCGGTCTGCCCGGCGGTCTCCCGCCCGGCTTTCAGAATTTCCGTAAAAAGTAAGTCTCAACCCATTCAATCGGTTCAGAAAGGTAAGGTAAGTCAACCATGGCAACAAGCATTCGCCTGTCGCGCGGCGGTTCCAAGAAGCGCCCTTATTACAAGATCGTCGTGACCGACAGCCGCTCGCCCCGCGACGGCCGTTTCATCGAGCGCATCGGCAGCTTTAATCCGCTGCTCGCCAAGGATGACGAGAAGCGCGTCGTGCTCGATGTTGAGCGCGCGAAGCATTGGGTGAGCGTCGGCGCCCAGCCGACCGACCGCGTGGCCCGTTTCCTCGACGCCGCCGGCATCAAGGAGCGCGCGGCGCGCAACAATCCGAAGAAGGGCGAGCCGGGCCAGAAGGCCAAGGACCGCGCCGAGGACAAGGCCGCCAAGCTGGCCGAGGCCGAGGAAGCCCGCAAGGCCGCCGAGGAAGCCGCCAACGCGCCGGCCGAGCCCGCCGCTGAGGAACCCGCTGCCGAGGCGCCCGCCGCTGAAGCACCGGCCGCCGAAGAGCAGGCCGAGGGCTGAGCCCTTGCGGGGCGCCCCGGCCAGATGTCCGGGAACGGGGCCGTCGCGTCCCGTTCGTGCCGGCGCGGCCGGGGAACACCTGATGGCGCGTCGCCATGTCCATTGACGACCGCCTTGTCGTTCTCGCCGCTGTCATTGGCGCGCATGGCGTGACGGGCGAGGTGCGTCTCAAGCTTTTCGGCGAGGGGCCGGAGAGCTTGAAGCACTACAAGGACCTGCATGCGGCGGGGCGGACGTTGACGCTCAAGTCCGTCCGCCCCGGCCCCAATGGCGCGGTCGCGCGCTTCGCCGAAGTGACCGACCGCAACGCCGCCGAGGCCCTGCGCGGCGTGGAGCTGAGCGTGCCGCGCTCGGCGCTGCCGCCACTCGACGAGGGCGAATATTATCATTGCGATCTCATCGGCTTACCGTGCGTGAGCGATGCAGGTGAAGCGCTCGGGCGGATCGTGGCGGTCGAGAATTTCGGCGCGGGCGACATCCTCGAGGTCGAAAAGGGCGACGGCAAGCGCTTCATGGTGCCGATCCACGTCGCGCGGATCGAAGCGGAGCGGGCCGTCATTGACGCGGCCTTCGTTGCCTAGTATATACATAAAGTATATACGGAGGCGCGCATGAGCGACGGCATCTATCTCGGCAAGACATTCAAGTCCGGCAATTCCGTGGCGCTGCGCCTGCCGAAGGGCCTGGGCGTGCCGGAAGGGACGCCGGTCCGCATCGTGCGCGAGGGCCGTCTGGCCTTCCGCGTGGAGCCCGTCGAAGCGCCGCGCAAGACCATCGATCTCACCGGCATCTGGGGCACGCAGCCGGGGCTCAAGCCTCTTTCGACCGAGGATCGGCTGTTCGAAGAGCGTGCACTGGATTGGGAAGGAAAGCGGCTGAAGCGTGATTGAGCCGCGGTTCCTCCTCGATACCAGCATCTGCATCTATGTCCTTGAAGGGATTGGAACCTCCCTTCGCTCCCGGATCGAGCAGCATGTGCCCGGAGAACTGGTCACCTCTGCCATTTGTCATGCAGAGGTGATGAAGGGGCTGCTGGGGGCCGATGCAGGCCGGCGCGCCCAGGCGGAGCGGCTGTTCGATCTGTTCGAGGTTATGCCTTTCGACCGCGATGCCAGCCTTGCTTATGGGGGCTTGCCCTTCCGAAGAGGCAGTTTCGGCCGGCTGATCGCCGCACACGCCCTTTCGCTGGGATTGACGCTGGTGACCAACAACGAAGCCGATTTCGCCGACGTGCCCGGCCTGAAGGTCGAGAACTGGACTCTCCCGCTGTGACCTTCGCCGCCCAGATCCTCACGCTCTATCCGGAGATGTTCCCCGGCCCGCTCGGCATGTCGCTCGCCGGCCGCGCGCTGGTCGAGGGGCGCTGGTCATGCGAGGCGATCCAGATTCGCGATTTCGCGACGGACAAGCACAAGAGCGTCGACGATACGCCCGCCGGCGGCGGCGCGGGCATGGTGCTGCGCGCGGATGTGCTGGCGCGGGCGGTGGACGATGCGCTGGCGCGGCGGCCGGATCTGCCAGTGCTGGCGATGACGCCGCGCGGCACACCGATGACGCAGGCGCGGATTCGCAGCCTCGCGGCCGGGCCGGGCGTCACCATCCTGTGCGGCCGGTTCGAGGGTTTCGACGAGCGGCTCTTCGAGGCGCGGCCGATCGAGCCGGTGAGCATGGGTGACATCGTGCTTTCCGGCGGGGAAATCGGCGCGCTGATGGCGCTGGATGCTTGCATTCGGCTGCTTCCCGGCGTAATGGGCGCGGCTTCGAGCGGGGACGAGGAGTCGTTTGAAAGCGGCCTCCTTGAATATCCTCACTATACCCGGCCCGCGGAGTGGGAAGGGCGCGCGATCCCTGAAGTGTTGCGATCGGGGGATCACGCGAAAATCGCCGCCTGGCGGAAACAACGGGCGGAGGATGACACACGGTTACGCAGGCCGGACCTCTGGGAGCGCTACAGGAGCGCTCGGGACTGACCTGCCTCTGGCGCGCGACATGAGACGAAGGAAGACAGGCCAAATGAACCTGCTGCAGACCATCGAGGCGGAATCGATTGCCGCCATTGCCAAGGATATTCCGGATTTCCGCCCGGGCGATACGCTGCGCGTCGGCGTGAAGGTCGTCGAAGGCGAGCGGACCCGTATTCAGAATTTCGAGGGCGTGTGCATCGCCCGCTCCAACCGGGGCATGGGCTCCAACTTCACCGTGCGCAAGATCAGCTTCGGTGAAGGCGTGGAGCGCGTTTTCCCGCTCTATTCGCCCAATGTCGACAGCATCACCGTGGTGCGCAAGGGCATCGTGCGTCGCGCCAAGCTCTATTATCTGCGCGGCCGCACCGGCAAGCGCGCCCGCATCGCCGAGCGCCGCGACACGACCGGCGCCGAGGGCTGATCGCTCTCGACAACCGGCAGACGGTTTCAGGAAGGACGGTGCAGGAGACTGCGCCGCCCTTTCTTTTTGGGCGGCGCGCGGCGGTTGGGACCGAAAGGCCCACGACGGCAGCGCCCAGTCCCCGCATCCTGATGCTTTCCGCTCGTTCATGGCGTTGTTCTCTCGAGGACGCGCGGCCGCGCCGGGGCGAACACGAAGGCAAATCGTCACAAGACTGGACGACCCGTTTCGGATTGTGACCGGCCGTGCTGGGACGGGCGTCTGCCATAAGAGAGGCGGGCCGCGCCCAGCATCAACGGTGCGACGACCCAGATGATGGAACCCATCGTCGACGTTATCCGCCGATCCCGAGTCCCGCCACGAGATGTCCCGGGACACCGGCGAGCCGCTGCCCTTCCCGAAGCTGGAGCAGCGCGTGGGGTTGGGCTGCGGGTCCGCGCCGCGCGCGCTGGCTCTTCAACGACGCTGGAGATCATCACCCCCATGCTCGTGCGGATCACCCCGTGCTCCTGCAAAAGCAGGAGCCCAAGGCGGCTATCACGTTCGGCTGAGTCAGGCCTCCTATCGGTCCTCGCCGGGGCCCTGCTCATTATCGTTCGCCGGCGGTGGCAGCTTGGGCAGTGGGATGGCGGGCGGGCCTACGGTGATGAGCGGCAGCCAGACGCGCTGCTGCCGCGCGCGGCTGTCGCCATAGGCCATGAGGCAGCGCATGAAGGCGGGGGCGAACTGCGCTTCCTTGTCCGCGGCCTTGAGTGCGCCGCAGGTCGCGGCGTTCGGCGTGCCCGTATCCAGCAGATGATCGCGCCAGCCGTCCGCGCTGGCAAAGCCGAGATAGCCCGACGGGTCCTGCAAGCGCAGCGCCGCCACGGAACTCACCTCCACCTGATTGACGACGATCGCCTCGGCGCGCAGCGCGGCATCGAGCGCGTTGCGGGTCCGATCGGCCTTCAGGTCCGCCTCCACATCGGTGGGGCCGTTGCGCAGCACCAGCAGTGGCATGACGCCCTGCGTCAGGTGCCGTTCGATCATGCGGTTGGTCATGCGCCGATAGATATGCGTGGCAAAAACGGACTGGCGCACGCCGCCGTCGAAATACGTCTTTCCGCCTACCGAAACCTGCTGGAAGAAGACCGGCATGGCGACGGAGGCGAGGGCGGCGCCGGCGATGCAGGTGCGGCGCTGGGCCGCGCTCAAATCCTCCGCGCGGGCCATGGCGTTGATATCGGCATATTGGAAGCGGCCGCTGCTTGCCTCGACGAAGCCGGAGAACATGAGCGTGTCAGTTGTGGCCAGCCGGTCGAGCAGCGGGCAGGCGGGCGCCGCGCCCGCCTTGCGCGCCGTGCGCAGCGCCGCGTCGCTGCACAGTGCGTCCTCGATCCGGCGGCGCAGTGGCTTGAGGCCGGATATCGCGCCCGTGACGACCGCCAGCCCCTTCCACTGCCGGTCGACGACATCGCTTTCCTTCGCCGGCGCATAGGCCCGGCGCAGCGCATCGCGCACCAGCGGATCGTCGAGCCCTGCGCCGACGAACAGCATTTGCAGCGCGCCGGTGCTGACCCCGGTGATCGCCACCGGATTGGGCATCTCGCTCGACCCATCCTGTGCCAGCGTCGTGAGCAGGCCCGCGCCGAACGCGCCCCACTGCCCGCCGCCTGAGAGCAGCAGAACGGAGGGCTGGGCGACAGGGTTGGCGCTGGTCCAGCGCGGCGCGAAGATGGAGCGCGGCGCCTGCTCCGCGCGGCGCTGGGTGCTCAGCGCCTTGTCGATGGCCCGGTCATAGTCGCGCGCTTCGCCGCCGCCCAGGGCCAGGCCGCTGCCTTCGAACGCCTGCGGCTGCGGCGGCCAGCTATTGCGGATCTGCTCTTCCAGCGGGGAATAGGGCAGGTCGCGCACGAAGCGGGGGAAGTCGTCGCAATCGACACTGAGGCGTCCGCGTGTGGCGCAACCGCCGAGGGAGAGGGCAAGGATCACGAGTGCGCTCAGGCGCCAGATGGCGTGCAAGGCTGTTCCCCCATTCGAATGCCCGGCCAAATGCGGGCGCTCGTCCCGGCGCGCGGGTTATCATGCTTTTCGCGGGGCCGACAATCCGCTATCGCCGCCGCTCTCCCGTCTCCGGCAGCTTGAGGAAGGATTTTGCCCATGGGTTATCGTGTCGTGGTCGTCGGCGCGACCGGCAATGTGGGTCGCGAAATACTCAACATTCTGGCCGAGCGCGAATTCCCGGCGGACGAGATCGCCGCCGTCGCATCGCCGCGCTCCACGGGCGACGAGATCGAGTATGGTGAGACCGGGCGGATGCTCAAGGTGAAGAATATCGAGCATTTCGACTTCGCCGGCTATGACATCGCCCTGTTCGCGGCCGGATCGGGTCCGACCAAGGAGTATGCGCCCAAGGCCGCCGCGGCGGGCTGCGTGGTCATCGACAACAGCTCGCTTTACCGGATGGACCCGGACGTGCCGCTCATCGTGCCGGAAGTGAATCCCGAGGCCATTGACGGCTACAAGCGCAAGAACATCATCGCCAACCCCAATTGCTCCACGGCGCAGATGGTGGTGGCGCTCAAGCCGCTGCACGACGAGGCGACGATCACGCGCGTGGTCGTTTCGACCTATCAGTCCGTCTCCGGCGCCGGCAAGGTGGGCATGGACGAGCTGTTCGAACAGAGCCGCAACATCTTCGTGGGCGACCCGGCCGAGCCCAAGGCGTTCACCAAGCAGATCGCCTTCAACGTCATTCCGCATATCGACAGCTTTCTCGACGATGGCTTCACCAAGGAAGAGTGGAAGATGGTGGTCGAGACCAAGAAGATCCTGGATTCCAGGATCAAGGTGGTCGCCACCTGCGTGCGCGTGCCCGTGTTCGTGGGCCATTCGGAATCGCTCACCATCGAGTTCGAGAAGGAGATCACCGCCAAGCGCGCCCAGCAGATCCTGCGCGAGGCGCCCGGGGTCATGCTCGTCGACAAGCGCGAGGACGGCGGCTACGTCACACCCGTCGAGTGCGTCGGTGATTACGCCACGTTCGTCAGCCGCGTACGCGAGGACCCCACGGTGGAGAACGGCCTGGCGCTGTGGTGCGTCAGCGACAACCTGCGCAAGGGTGCGGCGCTCAATGCCGTTCAGATCGCCGAGCTGCTTGGCCGGCGGCACCTGAAGAAGGGCTGAGAGCGGGCGGCGCCCGGTTCGCGGGCTGACCTCTCCCGGTTATGGCGATTGAGAGTGGGAGCCGGGCGCAGGCAGCGGCTTGGCACGGGGCCCCACCCGGTCCCGTCTCCACCTACTCCGAGATGACCGGTGCCGCCTCGCCCGGGGCGCGGGGGCGGGGCTTGCGCAGCAGCAGGGCCATGGGCGCAGCCGCGAAGCAGGCAATGGCCATCAGCCAGAAATCGTCGAGATAGGCGATCATCGCCGCCTGCTGGTTCACCGCGCCATCGATCATCGCCAGCGCCGCCGCGCCGTAATTGCCGAGCACGGTCAGGTTCGCCGGGTCGAGCGGCAGGGTCGCGGCGGTGACATGGCCGGCCAGATCCTCATGGCTCACCTGGATGTTGCGCGCGAGCAGCGCCATGACGATGGCGATGCCGATGGAGGAGCCGATGTTGCGGGTGAGATTGAGCACGGCCGCGCCTTCCGTGCGGTAGCGGGGCGGCAGCGTGCCGAAGGCGAGGACCTGGAGCGGCACGAAGACGAAGCCGATGCCCAGCCCCTGGATGACCCCGCTGATGACGATGGGCTGCCAGCCCTGCACGATGGTCCAGCCGGTCATCATCCACAGCGAGACGGCCGCAATGACGAAGCCGCCCGCCACCATGATCCGCGCGTCCACAATACTCATCAGCCGGCCGGCCATGCTCATGGTGATGAGCACGCCCACGCCGCGCGCCGCCAGGATGATGCCGGTGTCCGTCACCGGATAGCCGTAGATGCTCTCCAGCAGCGAAGGCAGCACCGCCAGCACGGCGAGCATGATCATGCCGATGATGAACATGAACACGGCGCCGGTGACGAAATTGCGATCGGCCAGCAGCTCGGGCGGGAACAGCGGCTTGCGCGCGGTGACGAGGTGAACGCCGAACATCCATAGCGCGCTCAGCGCCACCCCGGCCTCGATCCAGATTTCGGTGGAGGAGAACCAGTCCTGATTCTGGCCCCGGTCCAGCATGAGTTGCAGCGCGGCGAGGCCGATCGCGAGCAGCGCGAAGCCGGGAATATCGAAATCGCGCTCGCGCAGGGGCTTTTCGGGCAGCAGGAAGAAGAGGCCGGCCAGGCAGGCGATGCCCACCGGCACATTGACATAGAAGCACCAGCGCCAGTCCATCGTCTCGGTGAGCCAGCCGCCGACGATGGGGCCCATGATCGGCCCCACCATGACACCCATGCCATAGACCGACATGGCGCGCGCCTGCTCCGAGGGCTTGTTGATGTCCAGCATCAGGCTCTGGGCCAGCGGACCCAGAAACGCGCCGCCAATGCCCTGGATTGTGCGGAAGAGCACCATTTCCGGCAGGTTCTGGGCAATGCCGCACAGCATGGAGGCGATGACGAACAGCGCCACCGAGACCAGGAACAGCCGCCGGGTGCCGAACCGGTCCGCCACCCAGCCGGTGATGGGAATGGCGATGGCCGAGGCGAGGATATAGCTGGTGAGCACCCAGGCGATCGTCTCGTCCGATGCGCCGAGGGAGGATTTCATGTGCGGCAGCGAGACGTTGGTGATGGTGGTGTCCAGCACCTGCATGACCATCGCCGCCATGATGGCGACGGTGAGCAGCGCCTTGTGCTTCGTGACAAGCTGGGCGCGGTCTTCCCCGGCGTGGGCGTCCATGGGGTCAGTGCGCCCGGGCGCGACCGTCCGCTCCGTCGTCGCGGATGTCCACCGTGACGTCGGCACTGAGACCCGCGATCATTGTGCGCGGCGGGCTGCTGTCGATGGCGATGCGCACCGGCACGCGCTGGGTCACTTTCACCCAGTTGCCGTTGGCGTTCTGCGCGGGCAGCACGGAGAATTGCGAGCCGGTGCCTGCGCCGATTCCCTCGACATGGCCCTTGAGCCGAACGCCGGGATAGGCATCGAAGCGGATCGTCGCGGTCTGGCCGACCTTCATGTGATCGAGGTCGGTCTCCTTGAAATTGGCCGTCACCCAGCTCCGGTCGCTCGCGACGATGCTGACCAGCGGCAGGCCCTGCACCGCCATCTGCCCGAGCTGGAGCCGCTCGGTCTGGCTCACCCGGCCGGAGACGGGCGCGCGCACCACGGTGCGCTCCAGGTTCAGCCCGGCCTGTGCGCGCTGGGCCTGGGCGGCCGCGAGCTGCGGATTGACGCCGGGCACCTGCGGGCCGGTGGCAAGCGCGGCGCGGGCTTTGGCCGCATCTGCCTCGGCCTGGCTGAGTGTCTTGCGAGCATTGGCAAGCAGTTGCTCGGACTGCTGGAGCCGGGCGCGGGTCGTGAAGCCCTCGCTCATCAGCGCCTGCTGGCGCTTCAGGTCCTCCTGCGCGAAATAGACATCGCTGCGCGCCCCCTCAATGTCCACCGAGGTCGCCTGATAATCCTCGCGCAGCCGGCCCACATTCACCTGCGCGGTGGCGATGGCGGCGTTGGCCTCGGCCAGCGCAACCTTGTAGGGCTCAGGGTCGATGACGAAGAGCACGTCGCCCTTCTTCACCATCTGGTTCTCGCGCACGCGCACGTCGATGATGCGGCCCGCCACATCCGCGCCCACCGAGCTGATGTCGCGCTTCACATAGGCATTGTCGGTCGAGACCGAACGCCCGCTTGTCATCCACGCATAGCCGCCGGCCACGGCCACGGCCAGGGGCACGCCGAACATCAGGATCGTCCGCCGCAGCCGGTTGCGCCGCGCGGGCGCCTCGGGCGGGGCGTCGGGAGCGGGTGCGGCGGCCTGTGCCGCCTCGATCCGTTGCGCCTTGCTCATGGCGGGGTCCGCCTCAGCCATGCGTTACCTTTCCATGTCCGTCATGATGGTCGATCGCCGTGCGATTGAGATTGTCGCGGATCTGTCCGAGCGCCGTCATCACAATAGCCTGTGTGGCGCTGTCGATGCCGTCCAGCGATTCATTGAGCAAACCCTGCCCAATGGCCTGGAGTTCCCTGGCAATGGGCTTGGCGCTCTCGGTGAGGAAGAGCTGCCAGGCGCGGCGATCGTTGGGGTCGCGGCGGCGCTCCACCAGATCGGCCTGCTCCAGCCGGTCCACCATGCGGCAGGTGGTGATCGGCTCCACGTCCAGCCGATCCGCCAGCGCACCTTGGTTGATGCCGGGGAAGCGCATGATCTGCACCAAAGCACGCATCTGCGGCCCGGTAATGCCAAAGGAGCGCGTGCGCTCGTCGAACCGGCGCCGATAAAGCCGGGCCACGTCACTGATGACGAACGCGAGATGATGCTGATCCATAGGCGCGCATATAGTAAGGGAGCTTATTAGCTGCAATTGCCATTTGTGCAGGCGCTTCCCGCTTGCCTTGGGCCGGTCGGTCGGCTCATGACGGTGCCATGAGCGATCTAGCCCCCCGTATCGAGATGCTGCCCGGCCATGGCGGCACGTCCATCGCCGTGCACAGGCTGGGGCAGGGGCGGCGGGTGGTGATGCTGCATGGTCTGGCCTCCAGCGCCGACACCAACTGGATCCGCTATGGCCATGCGGCCGCGCTGGCGGCGGCGGGTTTCGAGGCCGTGATGCTGGATCTGCGCGCGCACGGGCGGAGCGCCGCTCCCCATGACCCGGCCGCCTATCCGCCGGACGTGGCGCTGCTCGACATCGAAGCCGTGCTGGGCGCGCTGGACTTGGGCGCGTTCGATCTGGTCGGCTATTCGCTGGGCGCGCGCTTCTCGGCGGCGCTGGTCGCGCGCGGGCTGCGGCCCCGGCGGCTGGTGCTGGGCGGCATGGGTTATGAAATCCTGACCCACTGGACGCCGCGGCGCGACAAGTTCCTGACGATGCTCGCCCGCTTCGAGGAGACGCGGCTGGGCGACGAGGATTATCTCGCCATCCAGTTCATGAAGCAGATGCAGGTCGATCCCGTCGCGATGCGGCTGTTGCTGCTCAGCACCGGCGACATTGCTCGGGCCGCGCTCGATGCGCTCACCATGCCCACGCTGGTGCTGGCCGGCGAGGAAGATCGCGAGGTTGGGTCGCCGGAGCGGCTGGCGCAGGCGCTGCCCGATGCGCGCGCACAGACAGTGCCGGGCAATCACATGAATTGCGTGACGCGGCCGGAACTCGGCCGGGCGATCGTGGATTACCTCGTGACTTGACGCGCCCGTCAGCCGGGCTCAGCATGGGGCATCACGCATTTCCAAAAGGACCGTGTTTCATGAACACAGCGATTTCGCGCCTTGCGGTTGCCGCGGCGCTCGCCTGCGCCTGCCTTCCGGGCGGCGCCTCCGCCCAGCCCGCATCCGTCCCGGCGCCCACCCTCGCACAGGCCCAGGCCTTCGTCGCGGCGGCCGAGAAGGAAGCGCTCGATTACTATATCGAGGCCAATCTCGTGCAATGGGTGAACAACACCTACATCACGCAGGATACCGACGAGCTGGCCGCCCGCAACGGCGCCAAGGGCACCGAGATGCAGGTGCGCTTCGCCAAGGAAGCGGCGAAATATGAGGCTGTGCCCAACCTGCCGACCGACCTGCGGCGCAAGCTGGACAAGCTGCGTGCCGGCATCGTGCTGCCGGCGCCGACCACGGCGGGCGCCGCGCGTGAGCTGAACGAGATCGCGACACGGCTGCAATCCGCCTACGGCAAGGGCATGGGCCGGCTCGACGGCAAGCCGATCAACGGCAGCGACATCGAGGCGGAGATGGGCAAGCCCCATACGCCCGCCGAATATGCCGAGATGTGGCAGAGCTGGCACGATCAGGTCGGCAAGCCGATGAAGGCCGATTATGCCCGCATGGTGGAGATCGCCAATCAAGGCGCGCGCGAGCTGGGCTTCTCCGACGTGGGCGCCATGTGGCGCTCGGGCTACGACATGCCGCCCGACCAGTTCGCCGCGCTGACCGAGAAGATCTGGCAGGAAGTGAAGCCGCTCTACGATGCGCTCCACTGCTACACGCGCACCAAGCTCAACGAGAAATATGGCGATGCCATCCAGCCCAGGACGGGCCCGATCCGCGCCGATCTGCTCGGCAATATGTGGGCGCAGGAATGGGGCAATATCTATCCTATCGTCGCACCTCCGGGGGCGGGCGACCTCGGCTATGACGTGGGCGATCTGCTGAAGGCCAAGGGCTTCGTCGAGACCACGCCGGAGATGAACGACACGCCCGAGACGCCGGAGACTCAGCGGCGCGGCTATTGGGAAAAGCAGATGTTCCGGATCGGGGAGAATTTCTACTCCTCGCTGGGCCTTGCGCCGCTGCCGGAGAGCTTCTGGGAGCGCACCCAGTTTATCAAGCCGCGCGACCGCGACGTGGTGTGCCACGCTTCCGCTTGGGATCTGGACGCCAAGGACGACATCCGCATCAAGATGTGCACCAAGGTGAACAGCGACGATTTCACCACCATCCACCACGAGCTGGGTCACAATTACTACCAGCGCGCCTATCAGGATCAGGCCTATCTCTTCCAGGACGGCGCCAATGACGGCTTCCACGAGGCCATTGGCGACTTCATCGCGCTCTCGATCACGCCGCAATATCTGGTCGATATCGACCTGCTCGATCCGGCCCGCGTGCCGAGCGCGGACAAGGACATCGGCCTGCTGCTGCGTCAGGCGATGGACAAGGTGGCGTTCCTGCCCTTCGGCCTGCTCATCGACCGCTGGCGCTGGGGTGTGTTCGATGGCTCGATCAAGCCCGCAGACTACAACAAGGCGTGGACCGAGCTGCGCCGCCAGTATCAGGGCATCGTGCCGCCGGTCGATCGCCCGGCCGACGCCTTCGATCCCGGCGCCAAGTTCCACATCCCCGGCAATACGCCTTACACGCGCTATTTCCTGGCGCGGGTGCTCCAGTTCCAGTTCTACGAGGCCGCGTGCCGGCAGGCCGGCTGGACCGGGCCGCTGCACCGTTGCTCCTTCTACGGCAACAAGGCGGTGGGCGCTTCTCTCGACAAGATGCTGAAGATGGGCGCCTCCAAGCCCTGGCCCGACGCGCTGGAGACATTCACCGGCAGCCGCGAGATGAGCGGAAAGGCGCTCATCAACTATTTCGCGCCGCTCAAGACATGGCTCGATGAGCAGAACCGGGGCAAGACCTGCCGCTGGTAAGGGCAGGATGAAGGCGAGGGG
>DASRXY010000165.1:0-8263 GCA_035654035.1 Sphingobium sp.
CTGCGCGCACGGGCGACGGACAGCGACGCCGTCATCACCCATCGCATGGCGCGCGCGCACAGCGAAATCGCGCATTGGGATGGCTATGACTATGTGCTGGTCAACGACGATGTAGAGAGCTGCTTCGCCAATGTGCGGACCATTCTGCACGCCGAGCGGCTCAAGCGCAGCCGGCAGACCGGGCTCATCGGCTTCATCCGCAAGCTGAGCACCAACGAGCCGACCTGAGCCGCGCCGGCTCCGCCGCTCCCGCATCGACCCAACATTGGGGCGATGGATATGCCAGGCGCTGCGAGGCACGCACGCCGCCTCGCAAGGCAGCACCCCGGCTCGATGGCCTTGATCGTCCGCCACGGGGCGCGGCGATCGACCTGCGACATTGCCGCGCAACGACGGTTCGCAGATCCGGCTCGCGATCCGGCTGCCCCCCTTGCCTGCGGCCGCCGCCTACCGCACTGACGAGCCTTGCGTGTGGATGCCGCCGCTGGACTCTATCGGATTGAGAGCGGGTTCGTGCGTCGCCTGCGCAAGCAGGCGCACGGGTGAAAAGAGCTGGCGTCCCAGCGCCTTGCCAGGGACACATCACAGGGCGTCGCAAGGCCGATGGGCGATTGCCCCCGTGCGGCGCATCGTGCCCGGGCATGGCCGCGTGGCTAGCGCGCCAGCTTTATTGCAATCTCGGCGACGTGGCGGCCCTGATAGCGCGCGCCGGCCAGTTCATTCTCGCTGGGCAGGCGGCTGCCGTCCGGCCCCGCGAGCGTAGAGGCGCCATAGGGCGTGCCGCCACTCACCTCGCTCATGATGGTATTACCCGCGAAGCTGTAGGGCAGGCCCACGATCACCATGCCATGGTGCAGCAATGTGGTGTGGACGGACTGGAGAGTCGTCTCCTGCCCGCCATGCTGGCTGGCAGTGGAAGTGAAGGCGCTGCCGACCTTGCCGATGAGCGCGCCCTGCCCCCACAGCGACCCGGTCTGATCCCAGAAATTGCGCATCTGCGCGGCCATGTTGCCAAAGCGCGTGGGTGTGCCGACGATGATCGCATCGTAATCGCTCAGTTCCGAAGGCGTCGCGAGGGCGGCCTCCTGCGCCAGCTTCATGCCCGCGGCACGGGCGACCTCCTCCGGCACCAGCTCCGGCACGCGCTTGACGGCGACCGTGGCGCCTTCGACGCCGCCCGCCCCTTCCGCCACGGCATGCGCCATGGCCTCGATATGACCATAGCTGGAATAATAAAGGACGAGAATGCGCGCCATGTGACCGTCTCCCTTGCTGGCCGGCTCAATCTAGTGGGCGGGCCGCTTCCGTCCAGAGCGGCCGGCACGCTCTGCCTGCCCCTTTGCACGGGCAGCACCACAAAGCCGAACGATTATTCTTTTTCTTAGAGCGCCCCGCAATCGCTTGCGATGTGGACTAAATCATCGAATGATCCGCCCCAGTGAGTCGCGCGAAACCAGATAAGCGCGCGGCCGACGCTGACCTGGGAGGGGATGGATGCCGTCGAAAGCGCCTTTGCCGAAGCCGATGCACCGGCTCAACTACACCAAGCTGACCGAAGCCCAGATCAGCGCCGCGCTGAGGCCAGTGGCGGCGGCAGGGCCGGCCCATGCCTCGCCCCTCTCCGACGAGTTCGCCGGCCAGTCCGTCAAGATCGTGACCGACAACGGCCCGACGCTGGCCTATCAATTCTCGTCCGACACCAGGCTCACGCTCTCGGAGAACGGGGGCAGCGCCGTTGCCGCCGGCTACGGCGCGCTGGTGCACGAGCAGATCTGCTTCTTCACCCATCTCATCCCCGGCACGCTGCGCGGCTATGCCGTGGTGATCGACCGCGACACGAAGGCGGCAACCGTCGTGGAAGTCTGGTTCGGCGGCTTCGAGGACAAGCGCGAAGTGATGCGCGAAATCTATCAGGGCTATGTCGAGACGGCCGGCAGCCCCGCGCCGACCAAGCGCCACGAGGCCAATAACCGCGCCGAGGGCAAGGCCTGGTACTGGAAGCAGGACAATGGCTGGGCGACGCTCGATTACTGGTCGACCACCGCCTACACGCACTGGGTGGAGCTCTCGCGCCAGAGCGAGATGGGCTTCTCCGCGCCAGCCGATTACATCCAGATCAGTGAGGATTTCTACATCTACACCCGCACCGAATGCGAGTTCTCCGGCAGCTTCACGCTCTATGTGGCAGACCTCAACCGCGCCCGGCAGATCGGCATGCGGCTGGGCTTCGACTGGGGCGACGCGCTCGATTACTATGTTTTTCGCGGCAAGGGCGAGTGGCTGGGCCAGATCGCCCAGTTCGAGAAGTTCGGCGATCTGCGCGGCGGGCCGCTCAAACCCAATCCGCAAAGCACCGGCCAAGCCAATGCCGCGGCGGCGGACAGCAAGGGCGCGCGGGCGGTCTATCGTCCGCTGCGCACCATGACCAAGCTGACCAAGGCAGAAGTCGACAAGGTGGTGAAGGAGAAGACGCGCGTCTTCACCAACCGGCTGGGCGCGGGCAACGGCACCGGCGGCATGGGCGTCCATGCGCTGCCGGCCTCAAACTTCCTCATCGGCAAGCGCTTCACCCTGCGCTACGACAGCGGCCTTGCCATGGACTATCGCGTGGAGAGCATCGACTCCCTCTCGTGGCGCAAAGATGGCGGCGCCTGGACCAAGGCGATCTACCAGGCCTTCGAGCCCGCGCCGGGCGTCATTCTCTTCGGCCACCTGCTGGAGGGTGAGCCCAATCATGACGGCCACAGCATCGTCGTCGATTTCGACGCAGGGCTCGTCACCTGCTTCAATGGCTATCTGAACGGGCCCTATATCGCCAACGAGGCGCAAGCGCGCACGCTGTTCGGCGTGATCGAGATGGAGGGCGTGAATACGCCCCTCTACCGCCGCCACCAGCGCACCTACGATCTGGTGGGCCGCGCGCTCACCTGGAACTATTCGCCCACCGTCACCTCCATGCACCTCTATTCGACGCCGGCGACGACCTCGTGGATCATCTTCACGGCAGACGGCGCGGGCGGCCTGGAATGGAGCGGGCCGGGCGATTTCGTGAAGATCCGCGACGATCTCTATTTCGCCTACTGGCTGGAGGAAGCCTGCAACGGCACGCTCGGCACCATCGTCATCAACATGCGCACCATGCACGACGCGGGCATCGGCTATCACTGCGGATCGGACGGGCTCAGCATGAGCACCGTGGGCGCGCTCGGGCGCCACGCCGGCAAGTTCGACGTGCAGCGCTTCTTCGAATCGCGCAAGGCATGAACGGGAGGACGCAAATGAGCGACGAGAGCATTTCCACGCGCCGGTCCTTCCTCAAGGGCGGTGCCATGCTGGCGGCGCCGCTGGCCGCGATGGGCGCGCCGGCCGCCGCCCTGGCCGCGAGCGCAGATGCGGACGAGCGCGCCGACCGCCTCGCCCGGCTGGAGGATGAGAAGGCCATCCGCGCGTTGCATGGCGACTGGATGCACAGGCTGAGCAGCGGCGACAGGAACGGCGCCGCGCGGCTCTACGCCAATGACGCCTGCGCGGCGGCCGTCGCGGGCATCGCCGCAATCTCGCCCGGTCCGGTAGGTGCACAGGACGCCCTGGAGATCGCCGCGGACGGCCGCACCGCCCGCGCGCGCCACGCCGCCACCGTCGAGACCGAGACGGTCATCGCGCCCGACAACACGCTCGCCCAGATGCTCCACGCACAGGGGGAAGGCACCGTGCGCAGCCGCGAGGCGCGTATGCTGGCGGCCGACTATGTGAAGACGCGCGATGGCGGCTGGGCGATTGCGGGACTTGCCTTCGAGACGGTTTGACGCGGGAAGCGCGGTGCGCTCCTGCGCCGACCGACGCCGCCCTGGGCTCTTGCCTGCGCGGGAACACATTGGAAGATCTTGAAGAGTGAGCCCGTGCTCCTGTGCAGGCAGGAGCCCAAGGGCGCAGGAGCGCCGCCGCTGACGATCCAGCCGACGCGCATGCACGTGCGATGCAACACCGCCCTCCTCGTTACCCGATGTGAAAAACCACCGCCAAACGCCTCTTTCTGGGCATAATCGTGCCCAAAGCGGCACGCTCGCCCGCCTTTCGTCCGCACCGGCACAATCGCGGTTGCCATGCCCGGGTGCTTCTGCTGGTCTGGCTCAAACAAGGGCCATCAAGGACCAACAGAAGGAGAGAGAGGACCATGGATCGGTCGACGTTGACGGCGCATATGGACGGGTTTCTGGCGGCACTGGCGGGGCGCGACCCCGGCCGGGCCCGGCTGGCGCCGCAAGTGCGCTATACCGAAAACGGGCAGACGCTCGCCATCGGCGATGGCGCCTGGGGGACGGTGACGGCGCTGGGCAGCTACCGCCACGACGTGGTCGATCCCGAGACTGGCGGCATCGCCAGCTTCACCACCATCTCGGAAGGCTCGACCCGCTCCATCCTGGTGACGCGTCTTGCCGTGCGGGGCGATGCCATCGCAGACATCGAGTGCATCGCGGCGCGGCCCGACATGATGACCGGCGGCGGCCCGTTCGTGCAGGGACCGGCCAGTCTGGACGCGAGCGGCGGACCCGATCCGCATTGGGCGGCGCCCATCCCCGAAAGCGAGCGAATGAGCCGCGCCGAGCTGCGCCGCATCGCCAATCTCTATTTCGTGGGGCTGGAGAAGAATGACGGCAAGGGCGACTATCCCTTCGCCGACGACTGCATCCGCATCGAGAACGGCTTTCGCACCACCGGCGAGGGCGGCATCGCGCCCGAGGAGGCCGCGCCGCACGAAGGCGTGCAGGACAAGGACACGCCCTACCGGCTCGACTTCAAGAGGATGAGTGCGAAGGAACAGTTCGAGACCGGCTATTTCGCGTTCGTCGACCGCATCCGCCAGCGCCGCTTCCCGGTGATCGACGTGGAGCGCGGCATTGTCTTCGCGGTCGCTTTTTTCGATCATAGCGGCACGGTGCGGGACTATCTGCTGACCAATGGTCGCCGCGTGACGGCCGGCGTAGAGCGCCCCTTCTCCTGGCACATCGGCGAGGCCTTCAAGATCGAACGCGGGCTCTTCACGCGCATCGAGGCGGTGATGACGGCGTGCCCTTATGGCATGCCCTCGGGCTGGCCGGTGCAGGACGGCGATATCGACTAGGCCGCGCGGGCTGGAGCACGGGGCGGGCCACGCCAAGGCGCGCCCCGCTGCACCGGCCGTCTGCGGCGATGTTGACCGGCCGGGCCCTGGGGCTGCTGCCTGCGCAGGAGCACGGGATGGTGCGGGTGCGGCAGACGTCCGCGCCAAGCCAGCCCTGCCCTGCTGTACCCTGCTTACCTGCCCCGCCTGCCCTGTCAGGCGCGGGACAAACCTCATATGCGCACGGGTGCCGGGCCGACTTGCACACGCTCAGGCACAGGACATGCCGCGATCGGGATCGGCCATGTGGAGCGGAGCAGAGTGACCCTGCGGCCCCGCACGCCCGCGCCGCTCTCCGCGTTTCACCCCGCAGAGTAGAGCTGCATCATCCCGCCGTCGCGCGCCGTCCCCGCCTTTCAGCGCTTCGACCCGCAGGCGGAGCCGAATCACGCTGCGGCTCTCGCGCACTCATCGCCGCTTTCCGGGCCCCACGCGACCACACGGGGACTATCGGGATTTCGCGCTGGCGGGTTGCGCCTTTCAGTCGGCCGCGAGGGCCTTGGTCGCTTCGATAGCGCTCTTGTAAGCCTCTTGCCGGGCGGCACTCCAGTAGGCCAGCTCGTTCAGCGGGATTTCGGCCCCGCTGACGGCGCACAGGACGAAGCGGCCCGGGCGGACCACTTCATAATCGGCCGCGCGATAGTTGAGCACGGCGAGACCGGGGAGATCGGGCGCACGCATCATGGCCATCAATCCCCCGTCAGGATGCGGTCGACGAGCTGCTTCACCGTCGGCACGAACCCATTGGAATAGAAGGGGTCCTGCTTGAAGCGATAGGCGCCGTGGCCCGCAAAGATCAGGTTGCGCTCGATGTCGCCGCCATGCACCGCATCCTGGAGCGTCTTCTGGATGCAGAAGCTGCGCGGATCGGCGAGGCGGCCAGTGGTGTGATCGTCATGATCCTTCCACGAGGAAAAGCCGCAATGGGAGAGGCAGCCCATGCAATCGGCCTGATCCTTGCGGATTTCGGCCCGCTCCGCATCCGTGACGAAGACCAGCGTGTTGTCCGGCGTCTTGAGCGCGTTGGTGAAGCCCTGCCCCACCCATTCGCGCGCACGCAGCAGGTCGCCCGGCGTCACCCAGAAGTTGCGGCCCTTCACGCCCGCGTCGAGCTGGCAGATATGGTCGCCCGCTTCCTCGCCGCTGAAGGCAATCTGCCGCTCCGAGCGGGCCTCCAGGTTGCGCAGGAAGCCGTTGCGGATCGCCGAGCTGTAAAAGCCGGTGGGCGAAAAGCGGTGAAGCAGGATATCGCCCTCGTCCAGCGTGGTGAGCCGGTCCTTCCACGCCTGCGGAATGGGGCTCTCCTGCGTGAGCAGCGGGCGCGTGCCGAACTGGAAGGCAATGGCGCCCAGCTCGGGATTGTCGATCCAGTGATCCCACTCGCGCAGGAACCACACGCCGCCGGCCATGACGATGGGCACATCGTCCGAAATGCCGCCCTCGCGCATCGTCTCGCGCAGCGCCTTGACGCGGGGATAGGGGTCTTCCGGCCGGGTCGGATCCTCGGCGTTGGAGAGGCCGTTGTGCCCGCCGGCCAGCCAGGGATCTTCATAGACCACGGCCGCCAGCCATTCCGCCGCCTTGCAATAAGCGCGCTTCCACAGCGCCCGGAAGGCGCGGCCGGAGCTGACGATGGGCAGATAGTTCACATTGTGCGCGGCCGCGATCTCGGAGAGCTTGTAGGGCATGCCAGCCCCGCAGGTGACGCCCGCGATCATGCCCTTGGTGCGCTCCAGCACGCCCTGGAGCACACGCTGCGCGCCGCCCATCTCCCACAGCACGTTGATGTTGATGGCGCCCTTGCCGCCCGCGATCTCGAAGGCCTTGCGCACCTGCTGCACGGCCCCCTCGATGGCATAGGCGACCAGCTCCTCGTGCCGGGCCACGCGGGTACGGCCGTGATAGATCTGGGGAATGAGATTGCCGTCGATATCGTAGCTGTCGGCGTTCACGGCGGACACGGTGCCGATGCCACCGGCAGCCGCCCAGGCGCCGGAGCTCGCATGATTCGAGACGGCAACGCCTTTGCCGCCCTCGATCAGCGGCCACACCTCGCGACCGCCATAGACGATCGGCTTAACGCCCTTGAACAATAGAAGCTCCTTCATCGCGGCCCGCCGGACCGGCCGGGCCCGCGGGAAACGCGCCCCATAGCAAGATTCGCATCGTCATGCGCATAAAATCGCCACCTGCGCCGCAGCGGCTCATGACAGCGCCTCTTCACGTCCCGCGACACTGCCGTACAGGCGCCCATATAGGTCAAACATCACGGATTCGTCAAAGCATTGCGCTGCCCGGCGCTGGTTCGCAGCGCCCAGCTTCTCGCGCAAAGCCGCATCCCCCGCCAGCCTGGCGAGCGCCTTGGCGAGGGCGGTGTCGTCGCCCGGCGGCACCGCGAACGCCCGGTTGGGCGGCGCCAGCATCTCGGCAACGTCGCCGGTCTCGGTGGCCACGACAGGCAGGCCCGCCGCCATTGCTTCGGTCAGCGCGAGCGGCGCGGGCTCACCAGCCGAGAGCAGCAGGAAGATATCCAGCGCGCCCAGATAATCCTGCGGCCGGGGCAGCGTCGCCGGGGCACACAGCCCATGCACGCCCAGCGCCTCCGCCCGCGCGGCGAGCACCGCATCCTCGCCCGGCGCGTCGAGCAATATCAGCCGCACCGCCTCATCGAGCGGCGCGACGGCGCGCAGCAACTGGTCGAGCATGTGCGGCTCGGCATCCTCGACCCGCGCGCCCAGGATCAGCCGGCCGTCTTCCGCCACGCCCGGCAGCTCGCTGCGCAGGCGACGCCCGCCATAAGAGGCGATGTCGATCCCGTCCGGGATCTGCTTCACATGCGCGGCCGGCTCGCCCCATTGACCAATGGCGACATGCGCGAGACGGCCGGTCGGCACCACCAGCGCGCGCGCCGCGCCCAGCGAGTGGCGCCGGTAGAAATCGCTGTTGAAGCCGAGCGGGCCGACGGCGCGCAGATCGCTGCCGTCCTCATGATGGATCAGCGGCGGCAGGCCCATGAGCAGGCCCAGCAGCCGCTGGGCGATGACGCCATCGATGCCGCCCCAGCCGAAGCTCAGGATCAGGTCATAGTCGCGCATGAGCTGC
>DASRXY010000166.1:0-2957 GCA_035654035.1 Sphingobium sp.
ACGCCAGCGGGAGGACACGCAGGAGGCACCGGCAGCCGCGTTTGCCGGCTCCGGTGGAGCAGTGGGCGCGTTCGCGCAGGTCCGCGATGCAGGGCCCGAGCATATGCGCGACGGCCGGGCGCAGACTTGGGACCGGACGGACGAAGCCTCCGACGAGTCCTTCCCGGCGAGCGACCCGCCAGCCACTTACTAAACCCGTCGCGGTCAGTCCGTTGCCACTCACGGCAAAGGGCTGACCGGCGGCGCATGGGGAAATAAAAAAGGGCCTCCACGCTAGCTGCCCGGCAGAGAATGGAAAGGACAAATCAATGCCTCTTCTCACCATCATTATCGTCCTCATCGTTGTGGGCGTGCTGCTCTGGCTGGTGAACAACTACATCCCCATGGACAGCAAGATCCGTAGCATTCTCAACGGGGTAGTGGTGATCCTCGTCGTGCTCTGGCTGCTTCAGGCCTTCGGCGTTCTCGGCTCGCTCGGCAATGTCCGCGTGAATTGAGGCCTCAACAGTTTATTGTGACCTAATGAAGAAGGATGGGCGGCGCGCTGCGTGTGACCGGGGAGCCGGGCCTGCCGCCCGTCAAGGAAGCCGCCGATGCCTGCACCTTCCATGCCGACATGGTTGCCGCCGCCGGCGCGATGGCGGCGCATTTCGCGCGCGGCAGCCACGGCAAGGGCAAGCATGTCGACGTTTCCATCCAGCAGGTCGCCTTCAGCCGCAACACCAACGGCGTGCTTGTCTGGCAGTTCGACCGTCGCAAGCTTAGCCGCGCGGGCGGGGCGTCCCTCTTTCTTTCGCGGAAAGAAAGCGCTTCGAGCGGTCCAGCGCGAACGACGCTGAAGGTGTGTCGGACCGGTTCAGTGACAGGTCTTCAGACTTGCGCTCGCGCCCGGTCTCGGATTTGATCCCATCCATGTCGCCCGAAAGCAATATCGTCATTCTCACCGGCGCCGGCATTTCAGCAGAAAGCGGGCTGGAAACCTTCCGTGCCTCGGACGGGCTATGGAATGATCATCGTGTCGAGGATGTCTGCACCCCAGAAGCCCTCGCGCGCGATCCGGCGCTGGTTCACCGCTTCTACGATGCACGGCGCGGGGCGCTGGACGATGTGCGGCCCAATGCCGCGCACGAGGCGCTGGCGCGGCTCGATGCGGCATGGCCGGGCGAACTGCTGATCGTCAGCCAGAATGTCGATGATCTCCACGAGCGCGCCGGCGCGCGGCGCGTGCTCCATATGCATGGTGAGCTACGCTCGGCGCTCTGTGCCCGTTGCGGCACCCGTACGCCATGGGACGGGCCAATGCCGCCCGGCGCCACCTGTCCCGCCTGCGCTGCGCCCACGCTCCGGCCGGACATCGTGTTCTTCGGCGAAATTCCTTATGACATGGCGCGGATCGAGGCCGCGCTTTCCCGCGCCGATCTGTTCGTCTCCATTGGTACGTCGGGCGCAGTCTATCCGGCCGCGGGCTTTGTACGCATGGCGGCGGCGACGGGCGCGCGTACGCTCGAACTCAACCTGGAAGCCTCGGAAGGCAGCAACTGGTTCCACGAATGCCGGCACGGGCCCGCGAGCGCGCTGGTGCCCGCCTGGGTCGAGTCAATGTTGGCCGCCGCTTGAACCGGCGCGCCGGCCCTGCCACATCGCCGCCATGACTGCGCCCAACGAAACCTCGCCCGCCGCGCCGCCCATGCGGGTCGCCATGATCCCGGTGACTGCTTTCCAGCAGAATTGCTCGCTCATCTGGTGCACGCGCACCCTGCGCGGTGCGCTGGTCGATCCCGGCGGCGATCTGCCCCGGCTCAAGAGCGCTGTTGCCCAGCATGGCGTCACGCTGGAGAAGCTGCTCGTCACCCACGGCCATGTCGATCATTGCGGTGAGGCGGGCGTGCTGGCGAAGGAGCTGGATCTGCCGATCGAGGGGCCGCACGAGGCGGACCGCTTCTGGCTGGACCGGCTGGAGGAGGATGCGCGCAAATGGGGCCTCGCGGCCGCCCGTTTCGAACCGGACCGCTGGCTTGCCGATGGCGACACCGTCACGGTGGGTGATCTGGCGCTCGATGTGATTCACTGCCCCGGTCACACGCCCGGCCATGTCGTTTTCCACCATGCCCCCTCGAAACTGGCGCTGGTGGGCGACGTGCTGTTCCAGGGCTCGATCGGCCGGACCGACTTTCCGCGTGGCAATCATGAAGACCTCATTGCCTCGATTACCCGCAAGCTCTGGCCGTTGGGTGGCGACACCGTGTTCGTGCCCGGCCACGGTCAGCCCAGCAGCTTTGCCCATGAGCGTGCGTCCAATCCTTTCGTGGGCGATCGCGTGACTGGGTTGCAGGGCGGGTAAGGGACGCATTTGCGCATCGGGTCCGGCAAATTGCGCCTCTTTCCCGCAATGAATCAGTTGCGCCCACGGGAAAAAGCGCTATAGGCGCAACCTCTCGCACACGCCCGACCGCTCTGGCTGCGACCCCTTGTGGCCGTAGGCAGCCGGACCAGTGGCTTGAGGCAAGCGACAGGTTTTGAACTTTTTGACGATTTGGAACAGGTGCCCGCATGGCTGTCCCTAAGAGAAAAACATCGCCGTCCAAGCGCGGCATGCGCCGCAGCCATGACAAGCTGCCCGTCGAGGCTTTCCAGGAATGCTCGAACTGTGGCGAGCTGAAGCGCCCCCACAATCTGTGCCCGTCCTGCGGCCACTATAACGGACGCGAAATCGTCGCCGTCGGCGCCTGAGACCCGACAAGGGGGATAATGGAGTGACGGCGCCGCGGATCGCGATCGATGCGATGGGCGGCGACGAGGGTGTCCGCGTCACCGTCGCGGGCGTTGCGCTCGCGCGCCGGCGTCACCCGGCGCTGCGCTATGCCCTCTATGGAGACGAGGCGCAGATTCGCGCCGCGCTCGAGAACCATCCCAATCTCTCGGCGGTTGCCGAGATTTTCCATACCGATGGTGTCGTT